>JBAZBT010000055.1:0-7094 GCA_041671345.1 Candidatus Micrarchaeia archaeon | reverse complement strand
TGGAATCGGAGCGGCAAATGCCCAGCCCGTTGGCAACATCCAGCCAGAATTTAGCAGATTTCAGGAATGCGCTCAAAACAGCAGAATACAAACCAAACCTGACTAACGCCGACGTAAAAAAAATCCTCACCCTGAAAGATGGGGAAAAAACGTACCTGGCGCTCGGAGGAACAAGCGTGGACGTTAAGCGGGAAGGAGAGGAGCTGCGGGTGTCCTTTCCGCCAAAAGGCCTGAGATTCTACGAAAGGATGAAGCGCGAAGGCGTTGACCTGGACAAGATGGAAAAAGAGATGAAAACCGGCGAGAAAAAGGAATTTGTGGACAAGGACGGAAGGCCCTATCTTGCCGTGAAGGAAAAGGCAAATGAGGGCAGCCAGGATGAGCCGAGCCTGTGGGTGTATTACAACCGCAAATGGCTGCCGCCTGCCAAGGACGGGTGGGAGCGCATGCACATGGTTCCCGGCGGAGTCAATTCCACAGACATGGCTGCAAGCTCTTTCACCGACACTTGGAACGCGCTGGGCTTCACAACAGTTGCAAGGAAAAAGAACAAGGAAGGAGGTTATGATTACAAGATCGAGGAACAGTTCGGATTTGCAGGCAGCAGGTCAGAGAACACGGTATTGTACAACCGGATTGTGCCTAACGCCATCGGGAAGCAGATAAAGAAGCATTTCCCGAGCGTTTCGGTGCAGCCTGTCGAAGGCAAGGAGGGCAGCTGCGAAGTCATGGTGAATTCCGCATGGATGGCTACAGTTGGAAAGGGGTTCCAGCTCATCATTGACGGCGCCAGCACTGACAGGAAGGGCGCGCTCCACGTGAAGGGCGAGGAGCAAGGCTATGGCCCGGCATTCTACGGAATGAGATAGAGGGCTGGAAAGAAAAGGAGCGGCCCACGAGGATGGAGCGCGCAAGCGCGAGAGATTTCGTGCCTCAGCACGAAACGTGGGCACATTTTCCGCAGAAAATGGGCCCACGAGGAATCGAACCCCGAGTCTTCTGCACGTCAAGCAGACGTCTTACCATTGTCGGCTCTGCCGGCAACATCTTGCCGCAGGCAAGAGCGTTCGACTATAGGCCCATGTAAAGCTGTTTTCTGCTGCCTAAGCTTTAAGAAGGTTCAGGGAGCAAGGGGGAATATGGCAGCAACAGCGTCTTGCCCCGCGTATGTGACAGGCTTATTCCTGATTGGGGAAAACGACGCGGTGGGCGCGGGCTTTTCCATCGACAAGAGCCTCACCACCACCGTTTCCGAGAGGAAAGCTGGCAGGGCCACAATCATGCTCAACGGCTCGGAGGGCGCGCTTCCCGTTTCCAAATCAGTGCTGCGCCGCTACATGGAAAAGGGCTGCAGGCTTGGGCTCCTCGACATACGGCACGCCACCGAAATCCCCGTGGGCTTCGGGCTCGGCATGAGCGCGGCAGGGGCGCTGTCGCTCTCGCTTGCGCTCAACGAGCACCTGGGCGCCGGCCTGCCGCGCGGGGAGTGCATAAAAATCGCCCACGATGCCGACGTGGAATGCGGCACGGGGCTGTCCGGGGTGGACGCGGCGGCAATCGGGGGCATGCTTGCGCGGAGAAGCCCGTCCGAGCAGCCGCTGAAGCTGCCTTTCGAGGAAAAAACGCTCGGCATCGCATTCTACACGCCCATAAAGACATCGAGCGTGACCAAATCGCCCGAATGGAAAAAGAAGGTGAACGCCGCCGGCAGCGAGGCGCTCGGCATGCTATTTGGAAACAGGAATTGGGAAGGGCTCGTGATGGCGTCGAGGCAGTTTGCGCAAAAGTCAGGCCTGGCGGACTGGTGCACGCCCGAGATGGAATCGAACCCGCGCGCGAGCATGGCAATGCTCGGGCGCACCCTTTTCTCGGACATCCCCCTGAACCTTTCGCGCAAGCCTTTTATGCTGCTTCAGGCAAAGACGGCGCAGGACGGGGCAAAATTGCTGTAGGTGCATTTATGGCGAAAAAAAGAGTGGACATTTCCGTGATAGTGCCGGCTTACAACGAGGAGAAATACATAGGCGCGTGCCTTGCCGCTATAGAGAGGCAGAAGTTTTCCGGCACCTACGAGGTGATAGTGGGGGACGGGGACAGCAGGGACAACACCCAGAGGATTGCGCGCGACTACGGCGCGCGCGTGGTCGAGGAGAGCTTCGGGACCCCATCAGGCGGCAGGTACATCGCTGCCAAGAAGGCGCGGGGGAGGATTTTCGCGTTCACAAGCTCGGACGTCCAGCCGTGCCAGGGCTGGCTGCAGGGCATCTACGATGCGTTCGAAAACAAGGAAGTGGCATGGGCGGTGGGAAGCGTGAAGCCCATCGAGGGCAGGTTCGTGGAGGAGATAGGCGCAGGCATACTCAACTTCCTCGCGGCTGTGCTCAACAGGGCGGGGCTGGCATACGTCAACGGGGACAATGTCGCCGCGCGCGCGGACGCGTACCACAGGTGCGGCGGCTTCAACCCCAAGCTGGTCACGTCGGAAGACACCGACCTCGGCATGAAGCTCATGCGCCAGGGGAAGTTCGCCTACGCAGGCAGGGCGACCGTGCTCATCTCCATGCGCCGCGTGCGCAAGTGGGGCTATTGGAACTTTGCGTCCTTCCACACGGGCAACTTCATATCCACGCATTTCCTGCGCGCGCCTGCGAAGCTGTACGCGCCGATAAGGTAGGAAATCAGGAAGAGGCATTGGCGCGGTACTTGTCAAATTGCTTTTGCACATGCTCAGGCACGGGCTCGTTGTCATGATTGAGGAGCGTGTTCCTTGCATATTGCAGCTTGTTCAGCTTGCCAATGCCCCTTGGCGCGACAATTATCTTTCCATCATCCCACATGCGCACAAAGTCGCGTATCGGCTGGTTGGAGCCTGTGAGTGCCAGTGCTTCGCGCCAGGTCATGGAAACCGCGTAATCGTGCCCAGGGGGCGCGCCGCAGTGGATTGGCGATATCTCCCTTTCGTTGACAGCCCCGTAGACATCCAGCGTATTGCCGTAAGGCATGATGAAGTGCAGGTTGATGTTGTCGCCTGCAAAATAGTCGCTGACGTTTTTCGGCAGCCAGACAAAATAGGCGGAATCGTTCTTTTCGTACATTCCGCAGTAGAAGCCAGGCAGCACGACAGTGCCTATGGAAAATAGCAGGAAGGCCGCCAGGCAAACTGCGATGGCCATTGCGGCTATCGGGGCCCGCTTCTTTGCCTTTGCGCTTTTTGCAGGCTTTTTTGCCGCCATGCCTTTCTTGTGGGCACTCAGCCTTAAAAGATCAGAAGAAAGTGCCCACTTTTTTCCTCATGTTCACCGCAAAGTGCCTGCCGAGGCCAGACTTGAAAAGCAGTATCTCGCCCTTTGCGCCAAGCACCTCCCCGATGACGGTGTGCGTCTCCTCGGCGTTCCTGGCGCGCGGGTAGAATCCCGAGAAGTCGCGTATGTCGGGGGCGAAGCCGGGCACCGCGCCGGAGCTTTGCACGAGCTCGACATGGGCGGCGAAGTTCTCGCGGGCAAGCGTGCGGTCGAATTCCAGCCGCCTCATTTTCTGCGACAGCCGCACCGCATTGGAGAAATTGAAGCGGGACTGGAGGGACGCCTCGGCGCCGTATATCCTGTCGGGCCCGGTGAATTGCGCGACTACGCAGCCGAAGTCCGCGCCCTGCTCGCGCATGCGCGACTCGAACCTTTCAAGGCGCGTGACCCCGCATTTCACCAAGTCGTCGCCAAATCCGGCAAGGTAAAGCGCGTATTCCTCCTTTTTCGCCTCCTCGTAAACGGAGGGATAGCCCGAGAAATCGCCCTTGGTGTACGCGCGGGACATGTCAAGCGCGGAGCAGGTGGGGCACTGGCGGGTGTGTATCGCCCTGTTCCTGCACTCGTGGTAGCCGTCCGGCGCCTTGTAGCCGATGCAGGACAGCTGGTCCGAGAAGTTTATGTCCTGCGCGCCGGATAGCTCAAGCGTGCCAAACTCGCCCGTAGGCGCGCGGAAGAAAACCGTGGGCTTTCCCTCGCCCGAGTAGAAGCGTATGAGATGGCGCATTGAAATCGCAAAAATTGCGCCTGCAACTGCTTATATTGGTTCGCAGGGCCCCGTGCCGGTGGGGCCGGCATCCGTCAATCGCCGTTGGGGATGGAGGCACTCTTTTAAGGAGTAAGGCAGAATTTCCCGCAGGTGAAACCATCCGGAAGCCCGCCGGCTTCAGCCTGCTTTCGCCGGAGAAGGTGAAACAATGGCATCAAAGCTTGACGAGTACCTGTCAACCGAAGTCAACGCGCTCCGTGAGAAGAGCCTGGACTGGAAGCTGCGCCAGCTGCAGGGGCCGTCGGTCCCGCGCGCGAAGGTGGAGGGCAAGGACGTCATAATGTTCTGCTCGAACAACTACCTCGGGCTTTCCAACAACAAGAAGCTGAAAAAGGCCGCCATTGACGCGGTGCGCGCGTACGGGGTGGGCTCGGGCTCGGTGCGCACCATCGCAGGCACGCAGGACCTGCACATCAGGCTCGAAAAGACAATCGCGCGCTTCAAGAGCACCGAGGCGGCGCTTTATTTCCAGACGGGCTTTGCGGCAAACGCGGGGGCGCTGCCCCAGCTCGTGTCCGAGGGCGACCTGGCGATTTCCGACGCGCTCAACCACGGGAGCATCATCGACGGCGTGAGGCTGTCAAAATGCGAGCGCGCGATTTTCAAGCACAAGGACATGGAGGACCTCGAGCGCGTGCTTCGCGAGGCGAAGGCAAAGCAGCCATCCTACAGGAAAATATTCATCATAACCGACGGCGTCTTCTCCATGGACGGCGACATCGCGCCCCTGGACAGGATACATGAGCTGGCGCAGCAGTACGGCGCGTTCACCTACGTGGACGACGCGCACGGCGACGGCGTGCTTGGCGAGCACGGCAGGGGCATTGTCTCGCATTTCAAGCTCGAGGGAAAGATAGAATGCGAGATGGGCACGTTCTCGAAAGGGTTTGGCGTGGTGGGCGGCTATGTCTCAGGCTCGCAGGCGCTTTACGATTTCCTGCAGAACAAGGCCCGCACCTTCCTGCTCTCGGGCTCTGCGCCGCCGGCAACCGTGGCGGCATGCACCGCCTCGATAGAGCTTTTGGAGGCCGATGACAGGCCAGTGAAGAAGCTTTGGAGGAACACGAAATACTTCAAGCGCCAGCTGAAGAGGATGGGCTTTGACACCGGCGAGAGCGAAACGCCAATCACGGCCATAATGCTCGGGGAATCCAAGCTCGCGCAGGATTTTGCGGCTGAAATTTTCAACGAGGGCGTGTTCGCGCTGCCAATCGTTTTCCCGATGGTGGCAAAGGACAAGGCGCGAATCAGGGTCATGGTGACTGCCGCGCACACGAAAGACGACCTCAACGACGCGCTGGCGGTATTCGAAAAAGTCGGGAAGAAACTGTCCGTTCTGAAGTGAACTTATGGCGGCAACCACCAGGCAGGAAAAGGAAAGGATTTCAGCCGAGGCGCAGAGGCACATCGACGCCGAGTCGGGCAAGGGCAAAGGAGCGCTTCTTTCCGACGTGATACTTGGCGGGCAGGACGGGCTTGTCAATGTGCTTGGCATCGTGCTTGGCGTGGCATCGGCGACAAACGACCGCTTCATCGTGCTTGTCGCAGGCCTGGTCGCCACTTTTGCGGAATCCGTCTCCATGGCGGCAGTCGCCTATGCATCGGTGCGCGCAGACGAAGACCACTACAACCGCGAGCTTAAGAACGAAAGGTGGGAGATGGAGCATTTGCCCGAGGTGGAGCGCGAGGAGATACGCCTCATCTACATGAAAAAGGGCTACCGCGGGAAGAAGCTTGACCAGATGGTGGACAACACCTGCTCCAACGGCGAGATGTGGCTGCACATGATGATGACCGACGAGCTGGGGCTCACCCCGCCCGAGGCGTCCGCGCCGCTTCGCGCGGCGACCATAGTGGGCGTTTCCGCGCTTGTGGGCTCGCTCATCCCGCTTGTGCCCTTTGCCTTCCTTCCGGTCGCGGACTCCCTGCTTCCCTCGCTCATCCTCTCCACGCTCGTGCTTTTCGGCGTTGGCGTGTACAAGGCGAAGATAACCGTGGGCAACTGGTTCAAGTCAGGAATTGAGATGGCGGCCGTCGGCATGATTGCCGCGCTTGTGGGCTATTTCGTGGGAAAAGTGCTTGGCGACTGGTTTGGCTTGAAAAACTTGCCGGGCTAAGGCATACATATTTATAAATATATAACCACAGAACTACCTTTGGTGATATGATGCATGCAGTTTCTCGAATCCTTCAGAAGGCAGAAAATTCAGCGATGAAACAGATAGTGCCCGCCGGCACGCTCAGGCAGGCCATGAAGAATTATAGGCAGTATGTTAGGACTGATGATTTGCCAGTCTTTTCGGTGAAAAGGCTGCGCCAAGCGTACAAGGACGCTTTTAGCGAGCGCCAGAATCTTGCGAGGGAGCTTCGCGCGGAAGTATATCGGGTCGCTTCGGTAAAAAATCCTATTTACCAGCAAAAAGTTTGGGGCACCAGTCATGCCCTATATATGCCATTCACTGCGACGGTTGCCTGGCTCTACCCCAAAAACGAGAATTTCAAGCCGAAGACCATAGCTGGCAATATTATGAAAGTCGCAGCGAAGGTCGTGCTTGAGGCAGGAAGGATTTTTGCTTCCACTGAAAAGCTGGCAGTTTCACACCTGCTCCAGAACCCAAAAATCAACCTAGTGGTCAGTATTGGGCTGTTAATCGCTCCAACAATAGCATTGCATGGGTTTGGGGTGGCTTTTGCAAACTCAACGGTTTCCGGGGCTTATATTATCGGCATCTTTCCCTATTTGCTCTCCAGTGTCATGGGGGCATTGTCAACAAGCACCCGGAAGAACGAGAGCATGACTGACAATTTGAGGGAGAATATCGGTGATGACCTGGGCGAGCTGAAAGCCCAGGTTGCCTGCGAGTAACTGCCTTGCTTTGCTCACTTTCTCTTCAGCCTTTCCAGCTTCCTGTCGATTTTCTTCTCGGATTCCAGCCTCTCAAGCGCGTATTCCGAGTAGTCCACGAACTTCATGCCCGACGCAAGGAGAGGGTGCGTCTTTTGCAGGAGCCTGTGCATGTCCT
>JBAZBT010000054.1:0-7105 GCA_041671345.1 Candidatus Micrarchaeia archaeon | reverse complement strand
GTATTCGCCCACGAAGTTGAGCACGGGCAGTATGGCGTCGTTGAAGTGGTGGATGTAGATGTCGTTGAACTCCTCGTCGAAGAAGCGCTTTATCTCGTCGTTTTCCACGGACGAGACGAATTCCGCGCGCTTGGAGGAGTCGGTAAGCAGCAGCGAGACGTTCTTCAGGTTCATGGAGTCTATCGAGGAAAGCAGGTGCACCGCGTAGAAAAGCACGCGCTCGGAATACTTGTTGTCCCCGCCTATTGCCGAGGAGAGAAGCTGGGAGATGAGCTGCGTCATCAAAGGCGTCTTGTTGCCCCCGACGTCGAGCGGCTCGATGTAGTTGTGCACGAGGTCCACGATGTAGTCGTTGGGGAACATGCGCACGAACTCGCCGTGCGGGTCTATCATCACTATCTTTACGTTCTTCCCGTATTTTGCCTGGATGGATTTTATGAGGGCGAAAAGCCCCTTGCTCTTGCCCGTGCCCGACGCGCCGATCACCAGTGTGTGCTGGAAGATGTCGAAGTTGTCCACGCCCACCGTGATGCCGGTTTCCTCGAACACCGGGTATTTCGAGGTGACGGACATGCGCTTTGGTATGGGGTCGAGTATTTCGATGTATACTGCCGGGTTCTTCTCCAAATCGACCTCGAAGAAGCGCTCCGGCGAGGTGGAAATCACCACGCTTTTCTTGCCGCCCTCGTTGACCGCGGTGCCGAATCCCAGCGTCTTCCCCAGCACCCGCCAGATTTTCAGGTCCACTTCCACGATGTTTTCCTTCAGCGCAAGGGAAAGGAAGTCCTGCCCGCCCCCGAGGAAGTAGAATTTCGGGAAAGGCAGCATGCTGCCCTTTTCCCTTTCAAGCACAGTCAGCTCCGATATCTTGTAGGGGAACACCAGCATGGACATGTCCGCGAGCCCCTTGCGCTCGCGCGCAAAGAACTGCATGGTGTTAATCTTTCTCTTGGTGATGATGTTTATGAAGTTCGGCGAGAAGATGTCGCGGAAGTCTATGAAGCCGAGGAATGGCATGGTGGACTTGAGGACCTGGTTGAACAGGTTCCTCACGTCTGAGTCCTTTATCTTTTCAGAGTAAAGGAGAAGTTCGCGCGCTTTCACGTTTCCCATCCAATTGCACCGTATGCGCCTTTGCCACGCATTATTAATAAACGTTTAAGGCGGCGAGCCGTGAAAATCAGAGGAGGAGAATAAATTCATTGGGATCGTAGGGATTTGAACCCTAACATGCAGGTTTTTTCTTTCCCCGAAGGGAGATCTGGAGCCTGCCGCGCTACCAAGTTACGCCACGACCCCTTAGTTTGGATGCCAACTCACGTCGTAGAGGTTTTCGCCCCTCAATTCCATGACTTGGTAGCGTTAGTTTATGTATAAAGTTAAAAAAGAGATGCCGGGGGCGCACGCCCTGGGCTTGGCACGCACGCCAGTTCTTCTGTAGTCACCTTTCTGCAAATGTTTATAAATTGTAGTCACCTAATAGCCGCATGCACCTGGAAATACGCAAGAAAGGCGGGAAAAGGAAGTGCTACTTGGCACATTCCTACCGCAAGGACGGCAAGGTCAAAAAACTCAGGATTTATCTTGGTGCAGACCTGCCGCCAGCCGAGCTTGAGGCAAAGAAAAGGGCGGCGGAGGCGCGGATGAAGGCGCGCCTTGGAGCAGCCCGGCGCATATCCGACCCCTTTGAAACGGTTTTGTCGCCAAAAGAGCTCGTGGAATTGAGCGCCCTTGAGGCCAAAGCACACATCAAGATAACGCACCTGACTGATGACGAGTGGAGGAAATTCACAGAGGCATTCACCTACGACACCAACGCGATAGAGGGCTCAAGCCTGGAATCAAAGGAAGTCGATGAGATATTGGGAAAGGACAAGTGGCCGGACAAGCCAAAGGAGGACATTTCAGAAACCTACGGGGTTGCCAAGGCGATTGATTGCATAAGGGGCACGAAGGAGCATCTTTCGGTCAGCCTCGTCCTGGAGCTCCACAGGATTGTTTTTGAGAATTCCAAGCCTTTTGCCGGAAAGCTGCGTGCCGCAGGAGTAGAGGTTGTGGTGATGGATCAGCACCGCAACGTGGTCCACCGGGGCGCCCCTTCAAGCGAAGTCAGGGAGCTCCTTCTTGAGCTTGCCAGATGGTATGGAAAGAACAGGAAAAAATATTCGCCCATCGTGCTTGCCGCGGTTGTCCACAACCAGTTCGAGAACATCCACCCGTTCCAGGACGGCAACGGCAGGGTTGGAAGGCTTCTCCTGAACAATATACTGCTGAAGCACGGCATGCCACCATTGAATATTGAGCTTAGGAACCGGCACGAGTACTATTCGGCCCTGCAGGCATATGAAAAAGAGCACAACCTGCGCCCGTTCATCGAGCTCATGCTCAAGGAATACCGCAATCTCCGGAAAATGCTAAGGCGCAGGTGACTACGCCCATAAATTTTGTAGTCACCCAGTTTCCGTGAAAATTCAACTTCCAAGTCAAAAAATCAGAAGTTTGTCTCGATGACCCCAGGACAAAACGTAACAGGCTACGCCACGACCCCGAATTTTCATTTTTCATATAGGGTTAGATAATGAAAGTGTTTTATTATGCGCACCTATCCTGGGGCGTGGCACACAGCCCCTCGTTGCGCTATCGGGTTATGGCGCGCAACACTTTAAATAGGGTTTAGGGAACCGGGCAGCCGGATGGGAATTCGTTGGCCAACTCACAGGCGCGCGGAAACGCCAACCAGCGCATGCGCGCGTTTCCAACACGCAGCATTATATATTATTACTAGGATATTAGATTAGTAATATGAAATTGGCAGGGCAGGGGCTGCCGCAGAGAAATGATGGTGCTTGTATGGAAGGTGACAGTGAAGGGAAGCAGCGGCTGTTGCAGGAACAGGCAGCCGAGGCTGCGCAGGAAGCCGCCAATCAGGCCAGGGAACGGGATAGCCGGGCAGCCCATGATGCCGCGGTGGAGCAGGCCCGGGAGCAGGACAGGAGGGCGGCCCAGGAAAGGGAAGTCGCGCAGGCCCGCCAAAGCGAGGAAACCAGGGCGAGCAAGGCTGCCGAGGATGCCACGAGGGTGCGGGCTGCGGCTGAACGGGAGCAGGCGCAGCGCCAGGCGCAGGATGATGCGCAGCGCAAAAACGATGAGGCCGCAAGATCCGCCGAGACCGCCCAAAGGCAGCAGGAGGCCATGAAGGCATCGGATGATGCCGCCAGGCTTGCGCAAAATGCTGCAAGGGAATCCACGGACATGGCGGCAAAGGCGCAGCAGGAAATCCAGGCCGAGGCCGGCAGGGCTGCGGACGAATCCAGGAGGATGGAAAGGGCCGTGACAGACGCGGCGGCAGGCGTGGAGAAAAAGGCGGAAGAGCGCTCAGGCAAGCTCAAGCCGGAATGATTCGCTGCCGTTGGCCGTCGCCCGCAATGCTTGCCCATGGGGCCGCTTCCCGCGCGCCCGCGCCGCTGCCAAGGCCGCTTGCCGCCCATGACGCGCGCTTTTATTCCTTGCCCCCGATTGGGGATGCATGCGAAATGCGGCGATACTGATGCTTGCCCTGGCCATCCTGCCCCAGGCGTTTTCTTCCTCAAATTGCACGCAAAACTGCACGCAGGATGCAATCAGCCAAAGCGCCATGTTTCCGAATGGGGCCGCGTATGGGATGGAAAACTTCACGCTCGGCAACAGCACCATGTATGCGGTCGTATCCGGGGGCGAGATACACGCCTTTTTCGTTTCGGCATACCTGCCGGAGTCACCGGCGCCTTACCTGACCGGGATTGACGAGATAAAATCCTCGCTTGGCGCCTACTACCGCGCCCGCGGCTACTCGCCGCTGAGAATGGACGAGCTTGCCATCACCCATGCGGAAATGCAGGGGCTGAACCGCGCCCGGGACAGCGGGGAGGGGGAGTGCAGGCGGCTTGCCGGGACCGACCGCTATCCGTGCGAAAGCTTCACGTCCTGCCGCCTTGCCTGCTTTGCCAGCCCGTTTTGCCCCAATTTCATATACGGCGGGAAGCTGGGCGAGTTCGTCTACGTCATTTGGAATTTTGAAAACAGCAGCAGGAAGCTCGGGGATGCGTATCGCCATGAAAACGAGTCGTTCGCGGCGCTGGCGGGGAACCAGAGTGCGGATAGCGCCAGGGATTACCTCTCATCGATAGACAGGCTGAACCTGGCCGCCACAAAGGTGAATTTTGACCCTCTTTTCGCCTATTCGTTCTGCTTCAAGCCCGACTATGCGCTGGCGAACATCACCAGGCTGCAGCTGTCCGCGCAAAGGAACCTTGAAAACGCCTCCTTCTTTTTCTCCATGCCCGAAGAGGCCGGGAAAATACGCAACCGCACGCTCGAGATACTGGAGCGCCAGAGGAAACTTTCCCAGCCAGCGGCCGCGGAAAACTTTTCCAGCCAGCCCGTTGCCGCTCCGAAGCCCGCGCTTGGCACTTCCAACCAGTCAGGCCAGCCTGCCCCGGAGGGCCTGCCTGAAAAGCCATATGCCGCCAGGGGGGTTCCGTACACCGATGCAGCTTCGCTGATGGCGATGGGGGCCATAGACGCGATAGGGCTGCTGCTGTTGGCGATAGCCATAGCGGTGAGCTATGCCAGAAGAAAAAATATGGAAAAACCCGTGAAGCGGCGCAGGGCAGAGACGGGCGCGCACAGGCGCAAGAAGCCGGCGCGCAGCAGCCCGAAGGCCGCGAAAAAAGCGCGGCGCGCTTTTTCCCTGAGGAAAAAAATGCGGAATTCGGCTTTGAGGAAACAGGGGGGAAAGGCGGCAAAGGGCAGGCAAAAAAGAGGGCGGCGCGCTTTTTCCCTGAGGAAAAAGCTGCCAATTTTTTCCCTGAAGAAAAAAATGCGGCGCAACGCAAAGGCGGGCGCGAGCCGGCGGAAGGGCCATTCGAGCGCCGGCGCAAAACCGAAGGGGCGCAGGCGCTGATTGCCGGGTTTTTGCCATTCAAGGCGCCTGGCTGCGCCGCGCGCGGCGCCAGGGGCCAGGCAAAGTGCACCCGGCCCGCTACTTTTTCCTCATTGGCCCGCGCAGCAGCATGGCCAAAGCGGCAAAAGTCCCCAAGCCAAGCAATGCCAGGAGAACCGCCAGGGCGATTGGCATGATGGGCACGCCTTGGAGGAACGGCTCCCCTTTGTTTTCTGCGGAAGGCCCGCTTGGCCCCACAACCGACAACGAGGAAGACACCTCGGCATTGCCATCAACCGAGCTTATGATGAATTTGAACGGGTAATGCGCGGATTCGTTGCCGGAAATGAAGACCGTTTCAAACGATTGGATGCCGCCCGCCCCGATGTCGGCCGCCTTCTGGCTGATTGCAAAGGAGTCCAGGGGAAGCCCTGAAATCAGCAGGCTGGTGCTGTGCAGCGTGCCGTTCCCTATGTTCTTGATTATTACCTGGCGGATTGCCGTTTCCTCCAGGCCAAGCGTAATGCCGGCAGGATAATCGATTATCCCTATTTTTCCCTTGCCGGGCGCGGGAGCGGCGGGCAGAACGTCCTGCGGCGGGGCGGGGGTTGCGCCGGCCAGATGCCTTGCGGAAACAACGCTTGCATTGAATTCCTTCAGCCATGAGGGGGGCACCCTTTGGTCAAACGAATATTGTATGGTGCGGGACTCGTTAGGCAGGAAGACCGGGAACGTGAAGCTTGCATTCGAGCCGTTGATGGATGCGTATGGAAGGCTGAACGTCGCCTTGCCCGGGGGCAGGCGTGGCGGGAAGGCGTCGGTGAACCGGAATTCCTCCAAAATGCATAGCGCGCCGCCTGCATTGATGAGCGTGTTGGTGATGACCGAATGGTTTTCCCCGCTTATGATTTCGCGCATCAGGCTGACGTTGCAGGTGATGTTGCCGCCCATGTCCGCCTTAAGGTTGGCCGCGAGGTTCCCGCTGGATGGGCCCCCTCCGCCGCTGCCGCCCCCGCTGCTCCCCCCGCCGCCCGAGCCGCCGCCCCCTCCGCCGCAGCTGGCCCTGCAGACGCCGTCGGAGCACCGCGTGGTGCCGGTCGGGCAGCCCCCGGGAGTGAGGAAATCCACCGAGTCGCTTGCGGTGGAATTGGGCTGCGGCGAGCCAAGGTACTCTGTGACCACCCTGACATGTATAAGGCCAGTCGGGTTGCTGGAAGTCACGGCAAGCGAAACAGGCTCGGTCACGTTCTGCTGCGGCTGCATCTCCTTGCTGAACGAGGCCTGCGGCTCGCCCGGGTCAGGGATGTTGTTATTGTTGTTATCCACCCAGGTGATCGAGGTTGACTCTATGGTCCCCTCGCCCTCGTTCTCAAGCACCACGCTGCAGTTCAGGTCCTGCCCCACGTAGCTTGAGCTCGGGCAGAAAAGGAAAACCTTGTACACGCCGCCTATCGGGGAGACCGCGCCCACCCTTGCGGAGTAATTCGTGGAATTGGAGATGCCCGATGTTTCCCCGACCACCAGGTAATTGGAGTACTGCCCCGATGTCACGTTCCCGGAAGCCATGGAAGGCGGGTCGATGGTCGTGTTGTATTGCGCAGTGACGATGCCGCAAAGGAAAATCAGGATGAAGATTGCTTGCGGCTTCATAACGCGCCTTCCTTTCACTCGCTCACCCAGGTCCAGTTGGCTGCAGTCCCGTTCCTCACCTGCCTTCCGCTCCCAGGCGCCCATGTCCGCCAGGTCCAGTTTGAAGGCGTGCCCGAGATTGTCTGGTCCCCCGCCTGAAGCTGCCCCCAAACCCAGCTAAGCGCGTTCCCGATTGCCGAGAAAACGGTGGGCATTATGTTGGGCGTGAGCGGGGCGTTGTCCTGGCAGCCTGCGAAGCTGCAGATGAACTTTCCGCCGCTGGTGGCGTTGCTGTAGGGGTAGCCGGCGCCGAGCGCGCCGATGTAGAGGCCCGCGATCGATGAATTGGCTGTGCCGTAGACCGCCACGCTGCCGTCCATCACGTTTGCGTAGATGTTGCCCTCGGCGCGATTGGCGCCGTTTATCGACCAGTACATTGCTTCTTCATAGGTATAGCCATTATGGAAAAGAGAGCTGCCAAGCTGCACATAAGTTGCCCCGTTCCAGCAGTACCAATAAACCTCGCCTTGGTCGCCGTTGGAATATGCCCTGAAC
>JBAZBT010000053.1:5550-7124 GCA_041671345.1 Candidatus Micrarchaeia archaeon | reverse complement strand
TCGTCTCAAAGTTTGCCGCAAGCTTCGGGTTGTTTTCAAGCTTGGGCGCCCATTCCACGACTATTTCGATGAAAGCCGGCATGGACATCACCACACTCTGCGGCAGGACGCCGTTTGTGTTCACATTGTTCCGCACCGTCTCCAGGAATTGGCGGGACTGGATTGAAAGGCTGTCATAGATGGCGTTTGGCGCCTGATAGGCGGCGTGCCCAGCCTGATAGCCCGAGTCCGGCACCTGCTTTTCCTGCGCGGGCTTCATGGATGGCTTGCCAAACGCGGTGTGAGCGACGAAAAATGCGGATGCCATGAGAACCGTTGCCTTGGTTGCTGCCGGCCTGAAAGAAGACTGCTGCATTGTTTTCTGCTTCACCACACCACCTTGGCAGTATTGGCGCGGTTGTTTTTATAAAACGAGCGCAAAAGTTGCAGGAAAAACAATGTGTTTTGCATCGTGCTTCGGCAAGCGCAGGCCTTGCCATGCCAAAGCTCACTTTCCCCGCGCGAGCGCGAGCCTTGCAGTTCATTTCCGCTCTTGCCTTTTTCATTCCCTAAGCGCAATCTTCGCCAGCTCCTTGCCGCTTTTGCTCTGTATCTGTGCGAGTGCGGAATCGATGAATTCCTGCATGCGCGCGCTGCCGCCTTTCCTGTTCTCAATTGCGCGGAAAAGCATGTCCAGCCTGTCGGCGTCGCGCGCGAGAACAAGAATGCGCCTTGGAATGCCCTTGCCGGAAAGCAGCGCGACCTCCCGCGCAAGCAATGTGCCGTCCAGCATTTCACGTTCCACTTTCGCCTCGTCCGGCTGCAGCTTTTTTTTCTGGGATGGCACCAGGTCGCCGATGCGCGCTTCGTGGAGGTCATGGAGGAGCGCGAGGCGCACAAGCGCAGCTTCATCCTTTGCGGAGAGCTTTTCCATCCTTGCAAGAACAAGCGCAATTATTGCCGTGCCGTATGTGTGCTCCGCAACCGACTCGCGCGGCGCGCCCCGCAGCGCCCAGCCTGTGCGCGGGAGGTTCTTGAGGGAGAGGGCTTCGAGGAGGAGCCTTTGTGTTTTGCTGCCAGATGGTAGTTCCATGATGATGTGGTAAAGAGGATAAAGATAAAAACACGATGCATGGGAGAATATGCATGAGGAAGCTCCAGGCAGTTGCGTCGGTATTGGTCTTTTCGACACTGATCGGGTGCAACGGCACTGAGCGGGCCAGGATGCGCATTCTCCAGGAGCAAAAGAGCCAGATTGAGGCCAGGCTGGCAAGCAACTCGGAAAAGCAGAAAAAAGCAAAGCTAGGTGGAACGCGCTGCTTCCAGGTGGCAGATAGCCTGGCAAGCGTGGCAAAGGATAACAAAACCTTGATTGCCTCGTGCGAAAAGCAGATTGAGGGGCTGTATCACATGAAGACCGCAGACTCGCTCGAGATTATGATGTTGGTGGACAGCGTGGGGCTGGCAACTGCAACAGCACGCATTGCAGCGGAAGAGAGAGGCACTGCGCTCGCCAGCGCCAAGAGGCTGCAGCATGCCTTGGAAGCTGTTTTTGTGGCAATAGCCGTGATTGCCGTTTCATTTGGAGCCCGGAA
>JBAZBT010000053.1:0-5540 GCA_041671345.1 Candidatus Micrarchaeia archaeon | reverse complement strand
AGCTTTTCAAGAAAAAGGATTAGCCTTTGCTCTCGATTATCGAGAAGTTCTTTTCCACTATCTTCTGCACGTCCGTTGGCGGGTAGCCAATCCTGATGAGGCGCGTGCGTCCGCGCATGCCAGCGCCGGACTCCACGGTGGTGATGAGCCCGAGCATCTCAAGGTCGTTCAGGTATTCCCTGTACCAGCGCGCGCTCCGGCGCGGCTTGCGGTGCTTGCGCGCGGCTGAGCAGTAGCCTTCATAGACCTCGCCTGACGTGAGGAATGAGTCCTCCTCGTCAGAAGTGCCGGTTGTGAGGCGCGTGTTCTTCCCCTTGTCAAGCGCGAGGTTGGCAATCGCAAGGAGCACCAGCTGCTGGTGGTCGGGAAGCGTGGAAATCGCCTCGAACGCGATGTCCGTGTCCACGGAGCGGCGCGCGTCCTCCACTTCCTTGTCGGTAATCTTGGCGATGCCGCGGTCGTCGGCTATCTCGCCGGCTTTCAGGAGGAGCTTGAGGGCATAGCGCGCATCGCCAGAGTCGTTGGCGGTGAGCGCCGCGGACAGGTTTATTGCGCTTTCCTCCACCACGTGCGGCTTGAAGCCCATTTTCGCGCGCTGGCGGACAATGGACTGCAGCTGGGTGGCGGTGTAGGGGGCGAACACCATCTCGTTCTCGCAAAGCGAGCTCTTGCTCCGCGTGCCGAGCTGGTCCTTGAAGTTGACGCGGTTGGTGATGCCCAGGATGCTTATGCTGCCCGCTTTCAGCTCGTCGTTGGCGCGCGTGAGGGTGTAGAGCAGGTCGTCCAGGTCCTTCACCATGTCCACTTCGTCCAATACCACGATGAGGTGCGTGCCTTTCGCCACTTCCTCCATCACCTTTTCATAGAGCATGGCAAGCCCGAAGCCCATGGAGTCGAGCGCGGGAAGAAGCTCCTTTGCGATTTTCTGTATGACGCGGTAGCGGGAATTGTACATCCTGCAGTTCATGAAGACGTGCTTGGCATTCGACTTGTGCTCGGAGAACTTGATGAGCACGTGCTTTACCGAGCAGGTCTTCCCTGTGCCGGTCTTTCCGTACACGAACATGTTGTGGGGCCGCTCGTTCTTCAGCGCCGGCACCACGGAAGCCATTATCTTCTCTATCTCGGAGTCCCTGAACGGCAGCGTATCCGGCACATAGTGGGGGGAAAGGACGTTCCGGTCCGAGAACACCGTGGGCTTGTTGAGAAGGTCTGAGAACGATTTCATGGAAAGCACTTTCCCGCACTTTTCCGGGCTTGGTGTATGTTTGGGTGTGTTTTAAATCGTTATGGGACGCCCGCCAGCCCGCCGGCGGCTTTTCAGAGGCTAAACCCTGCCCGCCCCAAAAAGCCTTATTAATCTATACTCTGAATATCAAAGCACTGCTGCTAGAAATCACTGAGGTGAGAACATGGGCATATTTGAAAAGATTACCAAGAGCATCGGCGTCGGCAAGGAGATGAACCTTGAGGAGTACATGAACACAGTCGAGATGGAGAACGTGGACGTGCTCCACGAGGCGGCTGATTTTTACGTAAAGCCGATTGCGCTTGAGTCCGAGAACGACGTGTCCGTGATAATGGAGGAGCTCAAGGCGAAGAACATCATCCTTCTCAACGTATCGCCCATGAGCAAGCAGCCCAACAAGCTCAAGCAGACGATTGACAACATCAAGTCCTACGTCACCAAGATAAACGGCGACATCGCGAGGATTGACACGGACAAGATACTGCTCACGCCTTCGAAAGTGAAAATCGTGAAGAGCAGGAAGAGATAATTTTTCTTTTTTCTGTTTATTTTTATTTCCATTAGCCGGGGCTTTTTTCCTTTTGTTTCTTCGGCGCATGCGCCGCCCCGCACAATAATAAGCATTCTGCCCCCAAATGCCACACGGTGGGAAAATGGCGCTTGCAGAAATGGCTGGCTCGTTGGTGGAATCCTCTGCCGAGATGCTGCACAAGGTGAGGGTGGCAATCCGCTTTTTGAGGGTTTTTGCAATCAACACTGTATTCCCCGCCAAGGACCCTGAAAAATTTGTCGACGGGCTTTCGCAGGGCATTGTGGCAAGGACAGGCAAGAGGCTGGAGGAAAATTCGGGCATGATAATCATCTACAAAATGGCACGCGACGGCGTGTCGCCGATGAATGTCATGATGGCTGCCGATGAGGCCAGGGAAACGGCCAGGCTGGCAACGGAATACCGCATGGTGGCGGACAATGATGACGATGTGCCAGTATCAACAGGACTGGTGTCGGTCCCATTTGGCGGCCTGGATAAGATGTGGGCGGATAAGTTTGCCAATTACTACGACTGGCAGGCGAAAACCGGGTTTGAGTGCTATCTTTTGATACCCAACCGGAAGACAAGGGTTGCAGCCGGGCTCAAATACCTGAAGATGCGCCCGGAGGAAGCGGCGGAAATCGCAGGCTGCAAGCGCTTTCCAATCCCTGTGAGGCGCGAAGCAAAGGAAATGGTGAAACGGCAGCAACTGGCACTGCGCAACTAGCCTTTCCTCTTTGATGCTTCCCCGGCGCCGCCTATTTTCTTCCCGATTTCCTTTTCCGCGCGCCGCAGCACGCCAAGCACCGCTGCGCACTCCTTGTCGGTGGGCAGCGCCTTGCCTATGATGCGCCGGAACGCCACCTTCACTTTCTTGGCGTTCCGCAGGTCATGCGCGAACTTGTCCGTGATGAGCGAGAACGCCTCAATTAGCGCCTCCTTTTCCTTTTCCCCGGCAGGGGCGTATGCGCGCGGCGCGTAGGTGGAAAGCTCGTAAAGCACGATTGCGACAGCGTGGGAGAGGTTCAGGACTGGGTATGCGTCCGATGTCGGCACGGTGATGAGGAAGTCGCATGCGGAGATGTCCTTTTCGGACAAGCCAATGCCTTCGTTCCCGAACACAAGCGCGAAATTGCCCTCTTTCTGCTTTTCCACTTTTTCCGAGAACGCGCGCAGGCCGATGGGCGAGCGGATGGTCTCGTGCCAGTGGCGGTAAATCACGCCTGTCGCCCCCACCGTGAACTTGCAGCCGCGCGTTGCCGCCGCCAATGTTTTGTAGGCCTTGGCGCCCTCAAGTATTTCGCGCGCATGCTTGCTGTGCATGATTGCGTCAAACCCCTTTGGGTCGCACTTCGGGCGCACCAGGGCAAGTTCCGAATAGCCGAAGTTCTTCATGGCGCGCGCAACCGCGCCCAGGTTAAGCTCGTACTCTGGCTCGACGAGAACCACACGGAAGCGCTGCTGCTGTTTTGACATGGAAAAGAAAGGTAGAAGAGCCTCTTAAACCTGCGCTAGCCAGGCACCCCGGCCTGGGCTTTCGCCCCTTAAACCTGCGCTAGTCGAACATCCTGGTCTGGGCTTTCTTGACCTCAAGCACCTGGAGGGCGATGTCCGGGACGGGCGAGCCGTCTATGAGCTGTTTTCCGCGCTCCTCGTTTTCTTGCCCGTTGTGGAAGAACACCATCCGGTCGGCAAAAAACAGCTGGTCATCGCTTTTTGAATTCAGGTATTCGCCGTAAGAGACCATTGCCCCGAGGAGATTTTCATAACTGTGGTTGCCCCTGTCCCGGAGGGCAAGGCATGCCATCTGGGCATCGGCAATGTGCCCTTCGAGCGCATAGGCGGAGCCGAGGATGAGAAGAGTGCTGTCGGAAGCGTCGCCCTGGTGTATAGCCCCCTTGAGCTTCCGGATTGCCACGCCCATCTTGAAGAGCGGATCCTTGACCTGCCTTTTTTCCTTCGCGGCATCGATGCACGTTTGCATGATATTGGTCGCATCCGCGATTTTCTTCGCAGGCCCTGACAGCGTCATATGGAAGAATTTCCTGCGCGGGAGGCGGGCAAGGTTGAACACCTCGGGCTTCACTTTCGAAAGGTTTGAGAACTTGGACGGGTCTGGTTTCATTTCCTGGGCAACTGCCATGTCATGCACCTCACTATATGGTGTAAAAACTGCTAGGAAGTGTTTAAAATAGGCGCTGGCGCGCATCATCGCCTTTTTGCCTCGATGAGCGCGAGCTTCTCGAAAAAGAACTTTTCCTCGGCGAGGATTTGCGCGCTTCCCACCCGTGCATCCAGGAGCGCAAGCGTCTTTTCCACCCCGTTTCCGAGCGAGGTGGCAATCACCGCAACTTTTCCGCCCTTTGCCAGGCGCGCAGGGGCGTCAGCGATGAATCGCTTGAAAACATTGAGGCCTGACGCGCCGCCGTCGTATGCCGCGTTCTCCTCTGGCGAGAGCAGCCGCTCCTTCCTGGAGGTTGGGAGGTAGGGGGGATTGAAAAGGATGCAGTCGAACTTCTGCGCGGCCGGAATGCCGGAAAACAGGTCTGACTTGAGGAAGGTTGCGTTTGCAATGCCGTTTGCGGCTGCGTTGGCCCCCGAGCACTTCACCGCCGCGGGATTTATGTCCACGCCCAGCACGGCGTTTTGCGGATTCGCCTGCGCTGCCGAGAGGGAGACAATGCCGCTTCCGCAGCCCACTTCGAGGATGCTCCCGCTTAGGCTGGAGGCATAGGTGGCAAGGAGAAAGGAGTCCTCCGCGGGCTCGTACACACTATGGAGTATGGACAGGCGAAGGGTGCCAAAAGAAACTGCATTTCCCAGTGATGGCGCTTTCATCATTCGTCCGCCACTTCTTTCTTTTCCTTCTTCTCCTTCTTCTCGATGACGACGATTTCCTCCATGGAGACCGTGTCGTCGTAGTCCTTCATGTACTTGTCCATGTCGGAGTCGTATTCCGAGTGCCGCTCGGGCTTGGCGCGGCGGCGCGGCGCGTCTTCGAACTTGCGCTCGGGGCGCTCCTGCCGCTCGGACCTTTCCTGCCTGCCCTTCTGCCTCTGCTCGTAGGCGGCTTTCCGCTCGGACACCACGACGACGTACGCCTCGTCGCATGCCTTGCGGGTTTCCACCAGCTGGCGCTCGAGGTCCTTGATTTCGTTGATTAGCGTGTTCAGGATGTGGCGTTCTGCGTCAATCTCCTTCCTTGCGGAGTCCAGCTCCTTGTTCTTGGCGATTTCGGCCTTCACCTCCTTCAGGCGCCGTATGAGCTCCTTTTCCTTCTTGGGGGTGTCGGCTTCGGTGGCAATGGCAAACTCGATGCGCTCGGCCTCGTCAATGAGCCCGAACGTCCTGCCGCCGCCTTTGCCGCGCATGGCGGCAATCAGGCCGGATATTTTCCTGCGGGAGTCGGAAACCGCCGGGTTTTTTGCCTTGAGCTGGTCAAGTATGGCCTGCCTTTTGGCAATAAGCGCGTCAAGCGCCTGCTCGTGCGGCGTCTTTTCGCGCATCGGCGCCGCCTGGGCGGGCGATTGCTCTTTTGGTTGGGATGAAGAAGTGTCAGCGGCGTTCTTCTCGCCTGGAATCTCCACAAGCTCCTTTATTCCTTCAGGGAGCTCGTGATGGGCCCCTTTGTTTTCTTTTTCGCTTTCCAAGATATTACCTTTTTGTTGTTTTTTATGTCTGTATATATGCAAACCTTTAAATATATGCCACGAAATATAACATCTGCAAGAAATGCCCGTCTTTTGTTCTGTCTCTGAC
>JBAZBT010000052.1:0-7234 GCA_041671345.1 Candidatus Micrarchaeia archaeon | reverse complement strand
CTGGACCTGGTGTTTTCGCTCACGCTCGCGCTCCCGTTCTTCATCGGGCTTTCCATCCTGTTCTTCAACTTCCTGGAGCTGTCGGAGCGCACCGGCACGCAGTAGGCGGCAGGCAGGGCGCACAATTGCATCCCTCATGCCCGTTCCCGCCGGGGCCAGCATTTTTTCAGGCAGCGGATGCCAGGCAATAAAAACCGTTTGCAACAGGATATGGGCAGGGGTGGGCATATGAACAGGGTCGAAGCTGCAAGGAAGCTTGCCAACAGCATGTGCTACGGGGCAATCAGCACCACCAGGAGGCTTCTTGTGATAAGCGTGGGCGGCAAGAACGCCTTGCTTGGCGCAAGGCTGGCGGAGCTGAGGGACGAATGCGATGGCACGCCCAAGCCGCAGCGCCTTGCGAGGATTGCCAGGGAGCTTGAAAAATACAAGGGCGCCATGCCGCAAAGCCCCTTGGAATGAAGCTGCGCCTTTTTCAGCCCTTCCCGCAACCCTTAAAAACCGTTAGCCCATACTAATGCCTGCTTCGGCGGGATGCGCAATCGCGCAACGAGTGAAGCCTTCGGGCTTTGTTTTTGTCAAGATTCCCGCCTCTTGGCAAGCAACTGTCAAACTGTGCTTGAAGGTTAGGAGGTAGTATTAATGGCACGACTGCATTCAAAAAAGAGGGGCAAGTCCGGCTCGAAAAAGCCGGCTGTCAAGTCCGTCCCAGAGTGGGTGGAGTACTCCGCGCACGAGGCGGAAGAGTTCGTCGTCAAGATGGGAAAGGAAGGCACGGGCCCCGCCGCAATCGGCATGGCACTGCGCGACACCTACGGAATCCCGTCCGTGCAGAACCTGTGCGGCAAGTCCATCACGGACATACTGGTGGACGGGGGGGTGAAGCAGACATACCCCGAAGACCTGCTCAACCTTATCAAGCGCGCGGTGAACATGAGGAACCATCTCCACACCAACCGCTCTGACAAGCACAACAGGACAAAGCTCATCCATGTCGAGTCCAAGATTGGAAGGCTCGTCAAGTATTACACGAAGAGCGGAAGGCTGCCTGCGGACTGGAAGTACGACCCGGAAACCGCTGCGCTGTTGGTGAAGTGATTTTATGGCTGATAAACCAATTAAGTCAAAAGCAAAGGTTGTGGACAAGTGGAAGATGAAGAGCTGGTACACCCTTGTCGCGCCGGAGATATTCGACTCCAAGGAGATGGGGCAGGTCGTCTCGTCCGACGAGGCGAACCTCATCAACCGCAAGGTGAAAATCGGGCTCGGCGACATGCTGGACAGCTTCTCGCAGTCCACTGCCTACACGTCGATGTACTTCCGCATCAAGGAAGTGCGGGGCAAGTCCGCAATCACCTCGTTCATCGGCCATGAGCTGGTGCCGGGGTATGTTAGGACGCTTGCGCGCAGGCGCCGCTCGGTCATGAACCAGGTGGACGACGTGGTCACCAAGGACGGCGTGGGCGTGAGGATAAAGATGATCTGCGTCTCGGGCCTGAAGGTGAGCGAGGGCGTGCGCGCGGATGTCAGGAAGGGCATCTCGCAGGCCGTCCGCCAGCTCGCGTCCCAGATGGACTTCGCAACGCTCGCGCAGGAGATGGTGTTCGGCAAGCTCTCGGCCAAGCTTTACGCAACGGTCAAGAAGATGGGCCCCATCAAGCGCGTGGAGATAAGGAAGAGCGAGCTGAAGGAGAGCTTCGACAAGGATAAGCAGAACGCCTGAGTTCTTCTTTTTTGTTTTTCCTTTTTTTGTTTTCTTTGATTTTTTCTTTGTTTTTCATTTGCCTAGCGGATGCGCGGCTGCCGCCGTGCCTGCGCGATTTGCTCGTCAAGAAGAGGGAGGGTTTCGCGCCAGTCGGAAATCCTTTGCTCCAGCGCGTTCCTCTCCTTTGCCTGCGCGGAGATGAGATGCCCCGCTGTTTCCACCAGGCTGGAGACGTGCGCGAGGCTTGCCATCAGGAGAAGCTTTTGGCGCTCCGGGAGGGTGGAAGCGATGCGCTTTTCCAGCCGCTGTGCGGTTTCATTGTATGCGCGAAGCTTCCCGTGCGACCGGGCAAGCGCCCTGTCCGCTTTTTTGAAAAGAAGGTAGCTGTGGGGGTGCTGCTTGTGCCATGTGATTATTGCCGCGCGCCTTGCCGAAAGGGAATGGATGCTGATGGACGGCTCGGGGGCGGAGTATGCCCTTTCCCCTACCCAAAACCCCCCTCGCCTTGCCTCAGGCTCGATTGGCCCCGCCTCAAGCCCGTTCCGCCTTATCTCAAGAACCATGGACGCCCCGCTGGCTATATGTGTGTGAATATATAAAAAAGGCGCAGGCACATTTTGTAGCAGGCAGAACAATTACATCTTCACCATGACGCGCTCGCCGACCGACGAGACGTCCTCGAACTGCACGGAAAGCTTCTGCCCCAAGGGCGAGCGGTAAAGTATCGCCGACTCGCGCGGGTCCACGCCGAGCACTTTCCCCAGGTACGCGCCGTTTTCCGAGAAGATTTCCTTGTTCTCGAGCTTTATGCGCGCGACGATGTCGGTCTTTATCACCTTCATCGCCCAGATTGCGCAGAAGGCGAACACCATGCTCATCACGATTGCCGATAGGAAGTCCGAAAACGACACGTACGGCGGCGCGGTGTTGAGCACCCAGTCGCCAGCCACCGAGAGCACGAACCAGATTATCACCATGGTGATGGCGTAGAGGCCGTACTTGGGAAGCTCTATTTTCCTCTGCTCGCGGTCGTTCAGTATGTCTATCATCTTGCCTGCGAAGAGGATGATGAACGATATCGCAAGCAGGTTGGCAAGCGTCTTCACTATGAGCGCGGCCGTTTTCACCTCGGAAAGCCCGGCCGCCACCGCCTCGTCATAGCGCTGCGATGCCGCCCATACCGAGACAAGCACCATGATGATGAAGAAAAGGTAGACGATGGAAGATATCTTGTCCACCGAGAACTTGAACGCGGAGGCTGCGCGCAGGACCTTTTCCTCCACCCCGAACGCCTTTGCTGCAAGGTACAGCGCGAGTATTCCCGCCACCGCCTCGATGCCCCAGCCAAGGTAGCGGGAAAGCGCGAAAAGTATGAGGACGAGCGCAGGCGCGCCGAAGATGAGGCGCGCATAGTGGGGCTCCTTGAGCTTTTCCAATATCACGAAATACGTCTTTTCAAGCTCCTTTGCCTGCTTCATGACCACGATTTCCATGCTGTCAATCTTCAGGCGGGAGCGGATGACGGGCATCATCTGGTCGTCGGATGCCCCGTCGGAGACGAAGATGCACGAGTCCGCGGGGAATTCCGCAAGCACGCGCTCAAGCTGGGAGGTTATCTCCTTGTCAGCCTGGTAGCCCAATGAGGACGAGCCCGTGAGCGTGGCTATCTGCACGCCGACATCGGACGAGAGCGTGTCGTAGATGTTCACCGCCCGGAAAATGGTGTTCGAGTCGGTGTCCGTCGGGTCGGCAAGCGCAAGCTTTATCGCCGCGTTGAGGTTCGCCTCCCTGCCGACAATCGGCCCCGAGACCTTTGCCTTCTCGAACAGGTCGTTGTCGCGGTCTATGCAAAGCACCAGCCTGCCTTTCTTGACTGCCATGGGGGGCATTTGGCAAAAGCTATTTAAATACATTCCGAACAGAGAACAACCAAGAATCGCTTCATTTGGGAGATTGACTACATGGATGCCAAAAAATTCGTTGTTCCAGGGGATTTCATCGGCACCGAGGAGGAATACCTCCCGGGGGAGGGCACGAGGATAGAGGGCGAGAACGTCTACGCCACGCTTTGCGGCGAGGTTGCCGACAAGGCGCGCACGCTTTTGGTCATGCAGAAAAGGAAGCTTGCCTCGCTTGGCATCGGCACCACGATAATAGGGAGCATCGAGAACATCGTGGAGCCCATCGCGCTTGTGAGGGTGAAGTTTGGCAGCCTGGCTGGGGACGAACGATTGGGCGACAACCCCGATTACGCGGTGCTCCACGCATCCATGATAAAGAAGGGGTACGTGAAGAACGTGCGCGACGAATACAAGGTCGGCGACCTCATACGCGCGAAAATAGTGGACATCCGGAACGGCGAGATGAGGCTTTCCACGGACGCGGACGACATGGGCGCGATAAAGGCGTTCTGCGCAAAGTGCCGCCACCCCATGGCGATAATCGAGGCAGGGCTCGAGTGCGAGTCGTGCGGGGCAAAGGACAACCGCAAGATTTCGAATGATTACCGGAAAGTGACGCTTGATTAGAGGTGGGCAAATGGAGATTGAGATATTGAAGAGCGAAAAGGATTACCTTGAGGTCGCGATAACCGGTGAGGACATCGGCTTCATAAACGCAATCAAGGAGCTGCTGTTTGACGATTCCGACGTTGAGTTTGCCGCATACCGCCTCGACCACCCGATTGTAGCCTCGCCTGTTCTCATGGTGAGGATGAAGAAGGGGAACCCGGTTTCCGCGGTGAGGACGGCAGTCAAGAAGCTGAAGAAGCAGGCATCCGACTTCAAGGACGCGCTTGACAATGCCAAGAAGTCGAAGAAGAAGTGAATCCGTGGGCGCTCAAACGGCAGGGAAGAAGCCGGAAACCCCGATTGATTTCCTTTCCAGCCAGAATGTCGTCTACGGGCTGATTGTTGCCTTTTTGCTGCTCTATTTCATCACAGGCGTGTGGATGTTCGGGCTTCTCATTGGCCTATGCATCGTCTGGGTGGTGGTGCTCGAGTTTGCGCAGGGCGCAAAGGAGCACGGCGTCAAGGACGAAATAAAGGAAACCGCCATCGCGCTTGCGCTCGCATTGCTGGCCTGGTTCGGCGCCTCATTTGTGCTCAATACTTCCTCCCCGCTTAATGCCATTGTCTCATGCTCCATGCTGCCGCACATCTCGCGCGGCGACATGGTTGTCCTGTCGGGCGACCGCGTGCAGGCAGCGCAGGAGGAGGTCTCGTCGCTTGCGGGCATTTCGCGCGCGAGCGTGTATGAGAACGGCGCGCGCGTTGCAGAGGTGAACGGCTCGATGTACACTTACTGCGCAACCAGGCAGGCTGACGCGCTTTGCAAGAGGTTCATCTCCTCTCCCGGCGAATTCACCGAGAAGCACGGTGAGCTTGCGTTTGCGTATGAGAAGTGCGGCATTGTGATGGACAAGGGGCGCGGCACCGCCTATGGCCCGTGCGTTTCCTACCTGGAAGTGAATGGCAACAAGTACTACACCAACCTGTCAAACGACGTGGTGGTGTACCAGCCCAACAGGGGGGAGTTCTACGCGCGCGTGGGCGACATCATACACCGCGCGTACATACGCCTGCACAGCAAGGAGGACGGGAAGACGTACTTCCTGACAAAGGGGGACAACAACCCCATATTCGACATCCAAGTATACGATGACACTTTGAAAGAAGGCAACGCGCCCGTGGAGCTTGCGCGCTCGAAAGGGAGGATTCTCGTCTCCGTTCCCTACCTTGGCTACTTCAAGCTTTTCATATCCCCGGCGGCGATTCCCACGCCGGATGGGTGCGACCGCCACTATGCCAAGTGGGATGCTAATTAAGTAAGTTAAAAAATGGAAAGCGCCGCATACGCCACGCCTTCCCCGCCCTCGCCAGTCACAACGCTTGAGTGGGTGTACTTGAGGAGCTCGCACTTCTTCGCGCCAGCTAGGCGCGCGTACATTAGCGCGCAGGCAATGGGCCCGTGCCCGCAGATGGAAAGGTCGCGCGCGTCCACGAGTGACTCAAACCCGACGGCATCCATTTTCTCAAGCAGCGAGATTGCACCCTCATCCTTCCTGCGCGCTGATTCGGCCGATTCGTAGTGGGTGAAGTCTGAGGAGGCGATTACGATGACGTTCCGTTTCGTTTTCTTTGCGGCTGCAAAGATTGCCTTTGCCAAATCCTGCGCGGACTTCTCGTCCTGCCATGCCATGCAGATGCACACTATGCGCGCGTGCGGGGCGGCAAGCTGCAGGAAGGGGAGCTGCACCTCGCAGGAGTGCTCGCCTGCGTGCGCGGCTTCGTCCCTGCGCGCGATTTTGCCCTCTGCCACTATTGCGTCCACCAGCTCGGTGTCGGTGCGCAGCTCGCCAAGCGGAGTTTTCCAGTCCTCGCGAGAGACGGAGATTGGCGTGCCTGCGCCTGTGTGGTTGGGGCCGATTATTATTGCGGTGAGGTCGCGCGAGCGCCAGTTGGCTGCCGAGGCGAATGAATAGGCCGCTGTTGCGCCCGAGTACATGTAGCCTGCGTGCGGGCAGACGATTGCGAGGCGCCCCTTTGCTTTTACTTCGCGCGCGGCGGCGTCAAGGTAGATCTGAACATCTGAACGAAGCTTGGAAGCGGACGATGCGTAGAACGAGCCTGCGACCGCGGGATTCCTCGGAATGCGCGTGCCGGCCGATGGAGGCGCCATGAAACGGTTTCGGGCGCTAGCTTTATAAGAATGAAATCTGAAATTGCAAAACATGGCTGAAAACATACTAACCTACTCATTCAAGGCGTACAGGGAGAACATCAAGCTCATTTCGTTTTTCTCGATTCCGTCGCTGATTGCATTCCTCATCCCAGCCATGGTGAACACGCCGGTGTTTTCCGCGCTTGGCGGGAGCTTCCTGCGGACAGGCAGCATCCCGGACATGTCAGGCTCGGACCTGGGAATCGTGATTTGCGGCGTGCTGGTTTCGCTTTACCTGATGTCGTTTGCCATAGTGAACATCAACCTCGTCATCAAGTCGCAGCGGACCGGCACCAGCGTGAAAAAAGAGGTCATCAAGGGGATAACCGGCTACACGCTCAACGTGTTCTCGCTTTTCCTGCTTGGCACCATTGCGCTCCTCATCATACAGCTTGTAACGTTCGAGATGGGCGCGCAGAAGTGGCTTGCCCCATTGCTTTCGCTTATTGTCTGGATGCCCCTGTTCTATGCGCCCGCAGGGCTTGTGATTGACGAGCTGCGCCCTTACCGCGCGGCGCAGAAGTCCATTTCGATGATAATTTCCAAGTTCCCGTACTTCCTGCTCTGGCTGGTGATTGCGTTCGTGCTCCTCGCGCTGTTCGACGGCCTCGCGCTCGCCCTCCTGCCGCACAAGATAGGCTCGCTTGCGGTGCTCCTCTTGAACTCGCTTTTGCTCATGCCGTTCCTCATAGTGCTGCAGACGCAGATACACATGAGCAAGTACACCATTTTGGACTAGGGGGCCGTGCCTGAAGAAGAAGCCCTTGCTTTCTTTTCCTTATTTTGCCAAGCCTGCGCAAATTTTCC
>JBAZBT010000051.1:4930-7322 GCA_041671345.1 Candidatus Micrarchaeia archaeon | reverse complement strand
GTCGTGCGAGTCCAGCCCGCTTCTCACGTCGTATTGCATGGGGGGCATGGCGGAGGGGAAATACGAGTAGGAGACGGTCCTGGAGCCCTGGTAGGTGAAAAGCGCGCCCACCGCGCGCATGAGGAGGAAATTGAAGCCGTGCAGCTCCTCGCCCGCAATGCCGCCATCCACCGCGGCGACGGTGCCGTCCACCGGCACCACCGGCACCTTGTGCACAAGCTCGCGCTCCAGCGTCTCGTCGTATTCTATCTTGCCGGAGTTGAAGCGCAGCCTGCGCGCAAGCTCCTCGCGCTGCGCTTCGGTGGAGGCTATCTGCGCTGCGATTTCGGATAGGCGGTCAGGCATAACGTATAATAAACAGAGCAACCGTTTTAATCATCATGGCGCTCAAGCAGGCAATCGTCATCCGGAGCGACGCCGGCATGTCAAAGGGCAAGATGGCAGGGCAGGCGGCCCACGCATCAGTCTCAGCCTATGCCCTTGCCCGCAGCCGCAGCCCCGAGGATGCGCGCGGATGGGAGGAGGAGGGGCAGAAGAAAATCGTGCTGAAGGTGGGCTCGGAGGAGGAGCTGCTCTCCCTTTACGAGCGCATGAAGCGCGAGATGCCCTGCGCGCTCATACGCGATGCCGGAAAGACGCAGCTGGAGCCCGGCACCATCACCTGCTTCGGCGCTGGGCCTGCGGAAGAGCCACTTATCAACAAATATACGAAAGGCCTCAAGCTGCTTTGAGCGCCCTGGATTCGCGAAAAGTGGCAGTTCGTGCACAAAGCCTTAAAAAGAGGAGCAGGCACATCCCAAGTCCCTTCCCCTTAAGGGAAGCTATCCGAGGCGGGCATATCCGCAAAGAGGTAATGGCATGGCAACGATACACGCAAAGAGCCCGTTCATCGGCACGCCCCCCACCGGGGACAATGCGAAAAAGATGGTTGCGGCGGCAAATGAAAGGAATGCCGCGCAGAAAGACGCCATCCCGGCCGCTTTTTTCCCTTACGCTGCAGTCGGCAGGAAAGAGGAGCGCAATGAGCCGGCGCTGGTGTCGGAGTTTTACAGGCTGAAGGGCAGGGGGCTGGTGGCAGCCGAGGAGCAGCTGGTCCTGCCCGGCGTCGGCTTCTGACGTTCCGGTGGCCCTGGTTTTCCAGTTTCCAGCCTGGCGTTGCTCTTTTGTTTTCCACCCCGTTCCAGCGCCCGCCAAGGCGGCTGCGCCATTTTTCTTCCCCGATACGCCAAACGGAAGTGTGCGGCTTTTTAAGCCTTCTGCGAAAAATGGGGAAAACATTCGTTTTTACTTGGAGGTGAGACGATGGCGGATAGCATAAAAGCCGAAGGGAAAGCAATTGAAAAGGGGGAATACATAATAGGGATCGCGATAATACTTGCAGCGCTTCTTGTTTCCGGCACCGTTTTCATGGGAATGAGCTCGGTAACGGATGCCATTGGCAAGGTCAAGCTTACGGTGGCTTCGGGCACGGCCCCGACGCCTGCCCCCACCACGCCCACCCCGACGCCGACCGTGCCCACGGTGCAGAAGCTGGCCGGGCTGGACTATAGCTCGGCGCAGTTCCAGGGCAAGGCGGATGCGGGCATCATCATGGTGGAGTACTCCGACTTCGAGTGCCCGTACTGCGAGAAGGTGCTGCCGGCAATCGCACAGGTGAAGGCGGCATACCCGGACATGAAGTTCATCTTCAGGCAGTTCCCGCTCTCGTTCCACCCGAGCGCGCAGAAGGCGGCTGAGGCCTCGCTTTGCGCGGCGCAGCAGGGCAAGTTCTGGGAGCTCCACGACAGGATGTACGCGAAGCAGACTGCGCTCGCCGTGAGCGACATAAAGGGCTATGCGGCGGCAATATCCGGCATCGACTCCGCCAAGTTCAACGCCTGCCTTGACGGCGGCGCCATGGCGGCACAGGTCGCATCCGAGGAGAACGAGGGCGCGGGGATAGGCATCCGCGGAACGCCCGGCTTCCTGGTGTACTCCAAGAGCGCAAAGAGCGACGCGCTTGTCGCCAAGCTCCTGCCGATAGCAACCAACCTCCAGGCGCTCGGCGTGGACGCATCGGTTGTCGAGGTGGCAGGGGCGGGCAACGGCATAGTGTTTGCAGGCGCGCTGCCATACGCGAACTTCCAGGAAATCATGAACGCGTTCAACTAGGCGCGTTCCTTCTTTTTTTATTTTTTTTTCCTTTTATTTTCCGAGCACGCTTCCCTCTTTTTGCCGTGAGGCAAAAAGGGGCATCTTTTCCGCTTCCGCGAAAAAGCTTGTTTCCGCCGTACCCATCTGGAGGCGGAAAAGGGTGCATTTTATATTTGCTTCACCCACTATGGCGCAGCAGGCCGATGTTGGAGGGATGGCATGGGAAAAACCGAAAAGCAGCATGTGAGCCGCACACTGT
>JBAZBT010000051.1:0-4920 GCA_041671345.1 Candidatus Micrarchaeia archaeon | reverse complement strand
TCATTGCAGCGGGGTTGCTGCTCGGGGCCGCCATTTATGCCGACCAGGCAAGGCAATCGGCAGCGCGCGCGGCGCACCCCGGGGGCGTTGCCGCCGCAGCGGGCAGCGCGGATGCCCAGAAAAGCCAGCCCGCCATGCCAAGCGGCGGCGCAGGGAACCAATCGCAAAACGCAAGCGCAGGGCGGGATGGCGCTGCCGCAGGCGCGAACGCGCAGGCCGCTTTCCCGGCGCCGGCAAAGGAAGTGACGATAGACTTTTTGTACGCCGACTGGTGCCCGTACTGCCAGGGAATGAAGCCCATAGTGGCGAGGCTGGAGGCGGCAATGCCCGCAGGCAGGTTCGAGGTGCGCTACTGGAATTATGAAGGCAGGGGCAATGCGACGACAGCGGCGGTATATGCCGAGTATGGCTCCAGGGGGTACTTCGCAGGGTCGGTCCCGACATTCGTGGCGAACGGGAATGATTCCAAGGTCGGCTCGATATCCGAATCCGACCTTAGGTCATGGGCGTGCTCGAAGTTCTCGCTGCCAAAGCCCCAGGGCTGCTGAGGCGGCTGGGGCGCGCAAGGAATCCCCGGCAAAAGCCGCCAGGATGCCAGGGGGCGGGTTTTTGCTGCCGGCACCCCCGCAGTGGCGAAGGGGCCGGCGCATTTTGCCGAAGCTGGATGGCGCATGGGTTTTGCTGAAGCGGAATGGCGCACGGGCTTGGCATTTTTATTGTTTCCCATCGCTCAATAGCCCATGGCGGAAATGCAGAAGTTCATCGAGGGCAGCCTCCTGGGGGCTGCGCGCGAGATTGCCAAGGCAAGGCGCGCCGGGCTGACTATCGCGGCAAAGGCCCGAAACGACATGGCGACGTCCGCGGACCTGGCTGCGGAAAAGTTCATCGTGGAGCGGGTAAGGCGCGCGTTTCCCGATTCCATTGTCCTGTCTGAGGAGTCATACCTCAAGGCGGACATGGGGCATGAGTCGCTTTTCGTGATAGACCCCATTGACGGCACGCACAATTTCATACAGGGAATCCCGCTTTGGGGCGTGTCCATCGCGCACTATTCCGGCGGCAGGCCGACGGCCGGGGGCTGCTACTTCGTGCCGCAGGGGGAGATTTTTTACGCCGAGAAAGGCAGGCGCCCGACGCGCAACGGGAAGGCGGTATCGGTCTCGAAGACGGAAAAGCTCGAGGATTTTTTCCTTCTCTGCGACAGCAGGCTCCACCTTGCGTCCGAGATGGGCCACCTGGACGCCGTGCTGAAGCTTGAGAAGATGAGCCAGCACACGCGCTTTTTGGGCTCGGCAATCTACGAGATGTGCTATGTTGCGTGCGGCATGGCGGATGCGGAATTCGACTTCAGGCTCAAGCCGTATGACTTCGCAGCCGCGGCATTCATAGTGGAGAGGGCAGGCGGGAAAGTGACCGATTTTGAGGGGAATGCGTGGGGGCTTGGGACGCAAAAGACCCTGTGCTCGAACGGGCGCCAGCATAGGAGGATAATAGACATCCTGCATGGAAAGGAATAGGGGCTGCTTTATTTCCTCTGCCGTTCTGCCCAGATGAGGCCTGGCTTTTTGCAGCCCGCGCGCTTATCTCTTCTGCTTTTCCTTCTCAGCCGCGGCTTTTTCCGCGCGCGCGAGCATGTTGGGGTAGTGCGAAAGCAGCACGGAAAGCGAGGAGAGGGCAACCGACGCGAAAAGCGCCATCAGGCAGAGCGTGAGGACGATTGCGAGCAGGTTCATGCTTGAAAGCGAGGAGCGGAAGCTGCGTTTTGCCTCGGAGAGGCTGGCGGAGGCCGCGCCGAGGTCATCCGCCACTTTTTGGACGGAAGCCGCCGCGGACTGCGAGGAGTATGCCATATGGGAAACGGATTCCGAGGCGTTTGCAAACTGCGCCGAAGCCTGCTGCATGCTGCTTGCCGCAGCCCCCAGGCGGGCATCGAGGGCGAACAGGGGCAATGACGCGACCCCGGACAGGGAGGAGGAAAGCAGCGAGGAGGAATTCGAATAGGACTGGAGCCCCGCTGACACCGAGCTTAGGGCATCGTATGCATAAGCGGAAGAGTTTGCAGCAAGGGAGGCCGATGCGCTGGCGTCGGAGAGCGCGGCCTGGGCGGAATCGAACTGGGGGGAGAGCGCGGCGTCCAGGCCGGAAAGCGCCATGTACGACGCGGCATAGGCCGCCAGTGACGCCGCTATGCCCCCGAGCGAAATCACCAGGGCGGCAAGCGCAAGCGCCGCCGAGGTGTTCTCCATTATGCCGGGAGGGATGCGCATTTCAAAGCCCCTGCTTCTTCTTCCCCCTTATGTGGAGGAAGAAAGCCGCCGCAATCGCCGCTATGAAGAACAGCATCACCGCCACGGAGCCCGCCGCAATCGAAATCGCCTGCGAGTCGCGGGACTTGGCCTCGGCGGAGGATTTGGCCTGGGACGCCATCTGCAGCGCCGACGCCGGCGAGGAATAGATTGTTTCCCTTGCCTGCGCGAAAAGCGCCCGCTCCTTCGACAGGTCGGGCGCGAAGAGCATGGAGCGGCCGGCCGATGCATTGAACTCGATTTCAGAGACCGCGAGCGAGGAGAGCGCCACGTCTATTTCCTTCGTGGACGCGCCAAGCGTGGTTTCATACGAGCGCACGTCCAGGCGGGCGAGGTCAAGCGAATGGTTCGCGGATGCGAAGTCGCCTGCGTCCGCGCTCTTTTGCGCAAGCGCCACAAGCTCGCGGGAGCCCGAGAGGTTTATGCCCTGGCGGTAGGCGTCGGACTTCTCCTGGAGGCGGGAAATCTGGGAAGTGACGGAGGCTATCTCGGATGCGATGAACGCAGTGGACTGGTTCTGCTTCTTCTCCTGCTCCGCGATTTCCTTTGATTCCGAGCCGTGCGAGATGGACGCGGCAAGCGAGGAGAGGGAGAGCGCAAGGTCCGCGGACGCCACATAGTTCTTCGAGGTGAGCGCGGATGCCGCCGCGGCCGCCCTGTTGTCGAACTGCGCCAGCTGGGACGCGTTGGCGGAGGCCGCGCCCCTGTACGGAAGGACCGCGGCTTGCGCGGATTGGATGGCCTGCTTTATCCGAAGGTCCACGCTTTGCGTGAGCGAGGACTGCGCCGATGCGCAGCCGGACATGGCGTTCTGCGCAAGGGCGGACGCCGTGGAGAATGCGTAGTCGTCATAGTATTGCTGCGCGGACGCGATTGCCTCGCCCAGCGTGGGGGCGGGCGTGAACGAGATGTTGAGCCGGGCGGCGATGGACTGCATGGAATTGAGGCTTGCGCACGATGCGTTCGCCGCCACTATCATCGCAAGGACGTCCGGGTCGCCGCCGGTCTTGTTTATTGAGAACGCCTTGACGAGCTTGTGTTGCGTGTCTGCCACGTAAAGTACGCCGTTGTCGGCTATGACGTCCTCGGGGTAGGACAGGTTGCCCCATGCAGTTGACGAGTTGAGGATGTCCACCGGATAGCCGTCAAGCGAGAATGCGACCACCCTTGCCATGCTGGAGTCGGCCACATAGAGGCGGTTGTCGTCGAAATCCATGCCGCGGGGCGAAACCAGCGTCACGCCGCCCTTGCCCCTGCCGATGGTGAAGAGGAACGTGAAGTTGCTGTCATAGACAAAGACGAGCCCTTTCACGGAGTCGGATATGTAGACTTTCCCGTCATGGAACAATATGTCCTGCGGCGAGGAGAGCTGCCCGTCCGAGCCCCCGGACGAGAGCACTGTGCTTGAGTATGCCTTCGTGGTGCGGGAGAGGGCCACCACCTGCCCGCGAACCGCATCTGTCACGTACATCGAGTCGTTCGAGAGGGCGATTCCCGCCGCCTTTTGCATGTTGGTGCTGCTCGGGTTCCACTTGTCCACCGCCGAGCCCTGCCCGTTGAAGAACAGCACGTTGCCCGAGCTGCCCCCCGCGATGTAGAGGATGCCGGAGGCATAGTCAAAGTCCATGTGCATCGGGCTGTTCAGGAACGCCTCGGACGACGGGCTGGAGAGCGCCTTTATGCGCGAGAGGTTGCTGCTCACGTTCATGATGTACACGTAGCCCCTGCCGCCGTCGGCCACGTACATGCGCTCGCCCACGAGGTAAAGGGAGCCGGGCTGGGAAAGCGCAAAATCGTTGAAATTGCCGTCCGTCGGGTTGGTGCCGTTCGCCATGTAAAGGAAATTGAACGATGCGCCCGCGAACGGGCAGAGAAGCAGGAGGGCCAGGGCAACGGATGCAAAATATCTCATGTGAACACCGAAGCTAAATTGCGCGGGGAGGTTAAAAAAGCATTGCCATGGCGCACCAGGGCAATATTTGCCAGCCGGGCTGGCAAAGCAATCGATTTTGTTATGCGTCAAAATCCCCATTTGGCATGCACACGTATCTTCTTTTCGTCTTCTTTTTTATTTATTTTAACTAAAATAGGCATTAAAAGCAAATTGACACAGTAAATTCGTTGCAAACTGGCGATTTGTTTATAAACCAATGCCGCAAGAAGGAAAACATGGCAGGAACGCTCATACTGGACACCACGCTGCGCGAAGGAGAGCAGGCGCCGCTTGTGCATTTCACCGAGGAGCAGGCGCTGCAGCTTGCGCGCACCATAGACGAGTCAGGCGTGGACTTTATTGAGATTTCACCCATCGTTGGGGAGAAGCAGCGCAGGATTGCAAAGGGCATGCTTGCTGCAAAGATGCGCTCCACAGTGGTGGTGCACTGCCGCGCAAGGAAGGAGGACATAGAGTCCGTGCTTGCGCTTGACCCGTCGTTCATTGCAATTTACTTATCTACATCGGACGTGCACCTGTCGCACAAGCTGCACATGTCGCGCGAGGATGCGCTTTCGCGCGCCGTTGAGATGGTGGAGCTTGCAAAGTCGCACGGGCTTAAGCTCCGTTTCACCTGCGAGGATGCGTCCCGTACGGAAAGGGGCTACCTTCTTGACATGG
>JBAZBT010000050.1:4977-7346 GCA_041671345.1 Candidatus Micrarchaeia archaeon | reverse complement strand
GCGCTTCCATGCCGCCGCCTCCTTTTCAGGAGAGGGCGCGCGGAGGAAGGGAAGCGCCGCGCCTGCGAACGAGGAGCCGAGCGCGAGGCACTTTGCCGCGTCCAGCCCGTTCCTTATGCCTCCGCTCCCTATCGTCTCGATTATTTCCGAGCATGCCGCGATGGAAACGCAGGTAGGGTTGCCCCAGTTTTCGAACACAGGGGACTGCCCGCTCCGCATGTACTCCACCTTGCTCCATGAGGTGCCGCCTGCGCCTGAAACGTCCACCATGGAAACGCCCGCGCTTCTAAGCGCGATTGCTGCGTTCACGCTCATGCCTGCGCCGGTTTCCTTTACGATGACGGGCATGCCCAGGTCGCGGCAGAATATTGAGATTTGCTCGAGAATCCCTGAGAAGTCATGGTCGCCCTCGGGCTGGCAGACCTCCTGCAGGGGGTTGAGGTGTATGGCAAGCGCGTCGGCCTCCACGATATCCAAGGCATCGCGCACCTTGTCCACGCCGTATTTTGCCAGCTGGCAGCCGCCGATGTTGCCGAGAAGCGGGATGGTGGGCGCAACTTTCCTCACCTTGTAGGTCTGGGCGAGCGAGGGCTTTTCAATCATGGCCCGCTGTGAGCCCAAGCCGAACGCCAGCCCTTCCTTCTCCGCCGCGGCTGCGAGCTTTGCGTTTATTTTCGCAGCCTGCGGGTAGCCGCCGGTCATGCCAAGTATCAATATCGGGGCGGAGAGCATCTTGCCGAACATGCGGCACTCGGTGTCCACGTCGTCAAATGCCATCTCGGGCAGGGGCTGGTGCACGAACCGCACGTCCCCAAAGCCTGCGGGCAGCGAATACTCGACGTCTTTCTTTCGCGCCGACTCCACGTGGTCGCGCTTCCTGCTTTTGATATCCATCTTCATAGTGATCCCACCAGGAATCCGCAAACATCCTTTTTAAAGTGCGGTGCGTTATAGCCGCATGGCATTGATTGACCGGATAAGGGAAAAATACATCTACCTCGTGGTTCTCGCGCTTTTGCTCCTGCTGGGGTATGTCCTCATCGTCTTTCAGGAGGGCCTTATAGGCCCGGAGCATGCGCGCGTGTATGTGGAGTCGCTGGTGGCGATTGCCACGCTGGCGCTCCTTTATTTCGCCTACTTCAATGTCGCGTCGAAAAAGGAGGAGGACATCGCGCGCCTCGAGCTTGCGGTGCGCCCCATACTCGTCTGGGAGCTGGAAGGCGACGGCAATCTCGCCGTGCTGAAATACAAGACCATCAAGCACCCGATATACGACTTCAAGGCCACGCTCCGCGCAGGCGGGAAGAAGCTCGCGCTCGACGAGAGGCATCTGGATGTTTTCGAGGCGAACCCGAATGCAGAAAGGAGGAGGGACGTGACCTCGTTCGTGAAGGGCTGCCTTGGGAAGGACAGCGTGCGCACGCTTGAGATAGACTTCGCCTACCACTCGGAGGCGGGCGGGCATTACGACCTTGCATTCACAAAGGAGATGGTGAAAAAAGCGCGCGGCTTTTCCTTCGAGCACAGGAAGTTCGTGTCCGCGAAATACCCCTGGCGCGCAAAGCCGGTCATCTTCGACAGCCACGACTAGGGGCGCGCGTAATACGCGGGCAGATTAAGCCTTCAGTATTGCGCCAAGCGGCCCCCGAAGCCCGAACTCGTCAGCCTGCACGATATATTTTCCGTCTTTCTTGAAATCCGGCGATATGTCGGATATTAGGAGGGGGATGCCGAGCTCGCGCAAGTAGCCGCCTAGGTGGAAGCCCAGGCACATGCCCTGGAGGTCGTGGCTTTCAAGATATATTGCACCCGCGTTGTAGAGATGGGAAAGTGTCCAGTCCTGCATTGGAAGCCTTCCATCGGATTTTATGTGCAGCAGATATCCGGAGTGGGTTTCATTGAATTGCAGGTCCCCGCTGGTTGGCGTGTGGCGTGCAGAATGGACATTTTCAACTGTTTTTTTGCCTGTGCCGATTGCCTCGGAAATGCCGCCCATGGCAAGGATATCCGGCGAGAGCCCTGAAAAGCCTGGTTCGGTTGCATTGACTTTCAGCTTTGCCAGTTGCACAGGCATGCCGGATTCACCATGATTCATGACGAACTCGGCATAAAATGGGCCGATTTGGCCGAATATGACAGGAAGCGCCTTGGCGACTTTTGCGATGTTTTCCTGGAGCAAATACGATTGATATGTTACATTGTTATCCTGGTGTGGGGAAGAGTAGATGGCGCGCACATCCGGGCGGAGAGTGCTGTCCAGGGCGCTTTCAAAGTCAACGAGCCCCATGGAGGAAGCGTCTATTCCGCGCATTCGCGCGATTTTGCGCCGCAGTAATTGGAGGGTGGAGAATTCGGCATTGCCCGAGCTG
>JBAZBT010000050.1:0-4967 GCA_041671345.1 Candidatus Micrarchaeia archaeon | reverse complement strand
TTGCATTGAAAAGGGAAGCCCTGAAGCCGAATGAACTGCCGGAAGTGGCGTAATTATGCCATTGGGCGGGCGCATCCTCGCCGAGGCTGAAGATGGAGGCTTTTGCGGTGCCACCGGCATATGCAACTGAAAGAAGGATGGGAAACGCTGCGGCGTATTGCTCGCCACGGACCATGGTGCCGTAATAGGGCATGAGCATCACGCCGTTTGATTCGCCCCCAAGCCCCATAAGGCGGTCAAAGAGCCTTGCGTCTGAAGTGAAGCGGCTGGCAAGAACTTCCTTTATTGCGACAAAAAGCCTGTCAAGGAAAAGCTTTTCATCGCCAACTGAAAGCGCCGGAGAGCTTTTGCGGATGCCCGTGCCCGCAGCAAGCTCATCGGAGCGCGCGATTGCTGCATATGCCATTTTGTAGCCGGAATACATCGATGGGCAGAGGAATTCCTTGCGCGCAACCTCGATAATCGGCTCTTTTTCCTGAGAAGTGAAATCAGCCTGCATGATTTTGCGCTGTGCGGCTTCATTGTCCGTTTTCCCATTGACGCCCGCGCGCCCGAAAAATTCCCTGAAATGTTCCGATGCGCACGGGTGGACGCCGGGAAGAAGCAGGCCTGCCTTCCGGAAAACATCGCTGCCGCCAATAAGCCCCTGCGATTTGGGCCCGATTTGCCCCGTGCCGATTGCGGCTATTGCAGGTTTCGCATTCATGATTTAAGTGCTGCTGGCAAGTGTTTAAAAATATATTTGCGTGGCATTCATTCAGGCGCGCGCAATCACTCATTGGGAATCGGCGCAACCTTGATGTCCTTCCACAGCCACTTCAGCCTGTAGATTCTTTTCAGCGTCCTGTTGACAAGCGGCATGGAAAGCTTGTCCGCGCCCTCGCCTTGCGGGCTGCCATCGATGAACCCCGAGAGCCCCTGGAGCGTGAGATTGGGGGCTGTTTTTGAAAGCTCGCCGAAAAGCACGAGGAGCGCGGTGTCCTGCGGCACGCGCCCGTAGGTGGTCCGGATTGACATGCCCAGGCGGCCTGAGGATATTTCCACCGGCTCAAGCAGGTGGGACCGAAGCTCGGACGACATTGCCATGACCTGCGGGGCGTCCCCCAGGCCAAACGTGATGCTGATAGGGGAATGCCCGTTTGCGTGCAGGTCCAGCGCGTCATACCTGCAGACATCCATGTGGTGGCCGAAAACAATGGGGCTGTTGCGCTTCATTGCAAACCCCACATAGGCTTTCCTGGTTCCGTTGAGATGGCCTATCCTGCCCCAGCCGCCCTCTTCCTCGGGCGGCATGAGCGGGAATATCTTCCTGGAATCCGGCAGGAAAAGCCCGGAGGCCGCGTCCATCCTCCCATTGCCTGCCAATGCCCGCATGGGCAGGATGAAATGGTCCTCCACGCGGAAATAAGTGACGTTGCTGAAAGTGCGCGACTGCTCGGGCACGATGGCGGGGATTGCATCGTCGAACCCCTGCCTCGCCTCGAGCATGAGGGGCTTGCCCACGAATTCGTGCGGCACTATGAAGCGGTTCTCATAGCCGTTTTTTGACTTGAATTTCATTTCCCGCTCCAGGACCCCGCCCGCGTCGGGCTTGACAATGAAGCGGTCCACCATTATCGGGCTGTGCCTCGCGCTTTTCGTGCGCAGGGCCTCGTTTATCTTGCCGGTGTACAGGAAAAGCGGCGAGAGAGCCAATGGCAGCATGAATTCCAGCCGCCTGTTCGCTTCCCGCAGGGCGTCCGCATGCGGGTTTTTCGAAGCTGCGAAGCTTCTTGCCGATATGTGCAGTGTCGTCATGGAATCATGCCTCGTCATCATGGAAAAATGGAAAATAAGCTGCAAAGGGGCGGCGGCGCGCCAAAACCGCGGGCAGGCTGAGGGGAAACGGCGCTACCTCCTGTGCATCAGCGCGTTGTCAATAGCCGGGCGGTCAAAGCCCACTATGACCTCGCCGCCGATGTCCAGCACAGGCACGCCCATCTGGCCAGTTTTCGTGAGCATCTCAAGCGCGCGCGCCTGGTCCGCGGCGACGTTCACGTCCTCGTACTTCACGCCGCGCTCGTTGAGGTAGTGCTTTGCCATCACGCAGTAGGGGCAGGTAGGCGTGCTGTAAACGGTAATCTTTGGCTGTGCGATTGACCTTTCATCTATCATAATTACCACCAATGGAGGGAAATATGCCATTCAAAGGAATATAAAACGCGCTGGAACAGGTGCGAGTAGGGAAAAGTCAGGGCGAAAGCGAAAAGTACACGCGCCGGTTGTTCTTGCCCTTGTTGTCCGCGGATAGGAAGGCTATTTTTCCAATCTCGGACGTGTTCTTCACGTGCACGCCGCCGTCCGCCTGCTCATCTACATCGCCTATCTTCACTATGCGAAGCTCCAACACATCCGGCGGCAGCGCGCCTGCGAGCTTCACCATGCCGGGAAGCTTGAGGGCTTCCTCGCGCGCGAGATGGGAAACCGTTACTTCGAGATTGCGCGCGATTGCCGCGTTTGCCTCGTCGATGAGGGACTCGAATGCCGCCTTGTCAAAATTCTCCATGGAAAAGTCAAAGCGCGACTTGTCGATGTCTATTGAGTTGCCGGTTATCAGGATGCCGTTGCGCCTGAACATGATTGCTGATAGGATGTGCCCCGCGGTATGCGAGCGCATGAGGCGGTGCCTGCGCTCCCAGTCTATTTCGCAGGTCACTTCATCCCCAGCAGACAAAGCAGGCGCCGGCTTTCCGCCGCCAGCGCCCATCGCTGCCGCAGGCGCGCAAAATTCGTGCAGTATGGCGCCGTCCTTCTTCACAACGTAGAGAACCGGGAAAACCGCGCCGTCGCCCCTGCGCACAAGCCTGCCGGTGTCGGACGCAAGCCCGCCGCCGCGCGGGGAGAATATGTTCGCATCAAGGGCGGCGAATTTGCCTTCGGCCACGGCAAGGACGCGCGCTTGGCAGGAGCGCGCGTATGAGTCTGAAAGGTATAATGGGCTTTCCATGTTGTGTGCTGCGGTCAAACACTTTAAAAATTTGCCCTGCAATATTCGTGCGGGAGGGATGTCAATGTTCAAATTCACTGTTGAGGATGCCAAGCGCTACAAGAACGCAACCGACGCGATTGTCAACCTCATTGACGAGGGCATAATGGAGGTGCGCGAGGACGGGCTGTACCTTCGCGCCATGGACCCCTCACAGATTGCCATGGTGTCGTTCGCCATGCCGAAAACTGCGTTCTCCGCCTTTGAGGCGCCCACGCCTTCCGCGAAGGTGGGATTGAATTTCGACGCGATTGCGAAGATACTTTCGCGCACGCGCGGCTCTGAGAAGCTTTCGATTTCGCAGGAAGGCAACAAGTTCCAGCTCAAGTTCGTGGGCGCCAGCAGGAAGAGGAGCTTCAAGGTGCCAATCATCGACATGCCCGCTGGCGTGGCAAAGGAGCCCACCATTGCGCATGACGCGGTGGTGAAGGTGTCAAGCTCGCACTTCCGCGAATCGCTGCGCGACGCGTCGCTCGTGGGCTCGCACATCAGCCTCGAGGCGGGCGAGGCGGGCTTTTCGATAGAGGTGCACGGCGACTCGTCCGACCTGACCGAGGAAAACGAGAAGGTGGGCGAGGAAATCATCGAAATGACCGTTACAAAGCCCTCGCGCGCGACATTCCCGCTCCAGTACCTTGAGGACATCGTAAAGGCATGCCCGGACAACGCGCCGCTCACCATTTACCTCAAGACCAACGCGCCGCTGAAGGTGGAGTACGAGGTCGAGAGCGCCAAGGTAATCTACTACCTTGCGCCGCGCATTGACAGCGACTGATTTTCCTGTTTTCATTTTCATCCTGCCAAGCGGAAGCCTTATTAAATATAAGTTCCTGCTTATATATTATGAAAAAAGCCCGCAGAGTTTTTTCAGCAGTGGAACGTGGAAGTCCCACTTCAATGAAGAAGGCCCTTGCTGCCGTTTCCGACGGGACGCGGCTGAAAATGCTCTGCCTCCTGGTTGGATGCGAGAAGTGCGCGTGCGTGCTGCCGAAGCGCGTGGGCACTTCCCAGCCCGCGGTTTCGCAGCACCTCAAGGTGCTTCGCGAGGCAGGGCTTGTGCGCATGAGGAAGGACGGGAAGAAGAGAATATATTCGCTTACTGGTAAGGGAAAGAAAATACTTGCCGATATTTCGTCTTGGTAAAATGGCCATGAGGGGGATTGGATGGGTTTTGGGGACAGGCTATCGTTTCTGGACAGGCACCTGACAATTTGGATATTCGCGGCAATGGCGCTCGGCATTGCCCTGGGCGCGCTTGCGCCGGGCTTTACCGGGCTTGTCTCCAGCCTGCAGGTTGGCACGACGTCAATACCGATTGCCGTTGGCCTGATACTCATGATGTACCCGCCGCTTGCCAAGGTGAGGTATGAGAAGCTGGGCGAGGTTTTTGCGGACAGGAAAATCGTGGCGCTTTCGCTCGTGCAGAACTGGGTGATTGGCCCCATCCTGATGTTTGCGCTGGCAGTGATATTCCTGAGGGACATGCCTGAATACATGATTGGGCTCATCATGATAGGGATTGCGCGCTGCATTGCCATGGTGCTCGTTTGGAACGAGCTTGCAAAAGGGCACACGGACTATGCCGCAGGCCTGGTCGCATTCAACAGCATATTCCAGGTGCTTTTCTACACGGCTTATGCATGGATATTCGTAACCGTGCTGCCCCCAATGCTCGGGCTCGCCGGAAGCGCGGTGGGCGTGAGCCTGTGGCAGGTGGCGCAGAGCGTTTTCATTTACCTCGGGATACCTGCGATTGCGGGCGCTGCCACGCACCATTACCTGGCCAGGAAGAAAGGGGAGGAATGGTACCACAAGGAATTCATCCCGAAAATCAGCCCCATGGCGCTGGTTTTCCTGCTGTTCACCATCGTGGTGATGTTCAGCCTCAAGGGAAGCCTCATCCTGCAAATCCCGTTTGACGTCGTGAGGATTGCGGTGCCAT
>JBAZBT010000049.1:0-7379 GCA_041671345.1 Candidatus Micrarchaeia archaeon | reverse complement strand
TGCACTGCCCCGCGCTTTTTTGGCCTTGCCAAGCATCAGTTTCACAGCCTTTTCATATTCCTTTTCTGCATTTGAAAATTCCTCAAGATAGAATTTCCGCCCTTCCATTCCGAGTTTGCTGCGCATGGACCCATCCCCCAATAGCTGTTCTATGCGATTTGCAAACTCATCCTCGTTATTGCAGGATATGATTGCGCGGCATTTGCTGCCTTTGTCATGCCCGCCTTTCAAAAACGGCGTGGTCAAGACGGGCAGGCCCGCCTCCAGCCCGTCCAGCAGCTTGTTGCAGGTGCCTGCCCCTGCACGTATGGGCAGAAGGAATAACCTTGCAGAGGAGATTGCGCCAAAATAGTCGTCCACATTCCCGCGATAAACCGCGTGCACATTTTTCGCCTGCATAAGGCGGGCCTGCAGCTTTTTGCCAAGATTCATCCCCACCACGAGCACGGTGCATTTCCTTTTCAATTTCGGGAAAATCCTTTCAAGGGCGTATTCCAGGGAATCGGCGTTTGGAAGATAGCCCCAGTATCCGGCAAGGACAAGGTCGTATCCCTTCTTGGTTTGCCGGAAAATCGTCTTTCCCCTCATATGGCGCAAAATGGCGTATTCGTGCGGCTTCAAGCCGAGCCATTTTGCGTCGTCGGCATTGATGAACGCGATACGGTCGTAATGCTTCCGTATACTCAATTCAAACGCAGCCGAGGCACGGCTGTTCCAAATCAGGAAAAGCTTCATGAACGGGTTTTTTTCAATCTTGGACAGGTTGTGGTAAAGATAGCCAAATGAATCGCAAAGGTACAGGAACTTACGATCGAACGCCATTTCCTTGCAGATCGCCCCCCCAAATGCGGAATACGCCCATAAATAGCGGATGTTTTCCGTTTTTATTGTGCAGGCTATTTTTTTCACAGCGTTTTCTGAATAGTAGGGCGCAAAATATAGCTGCACCCCGTGCAATATGTGGTTTTTTACCATCCTGTAAAGGAGATTCCAATCGCGCAGCAAGCCCAGGCGGGCTTTGCCAAGCTCGGATGACGGGACTATCTGCTTGAATCCAGTTTCCAATGCATGCTCCTTCACAATAAACCGGGAGATGTCGATGTTTTCGGAATCATCCTCTTTCTTGAAAAAATAGAACAGATGGATGTCAAAATGCCTGCTCAGGAATCTGAGCTGGTCGGCAACGATGTTCCCGTACCCGCCTCTGAACGGATAGTAATGCGTCACATAAGCCAGCTTTGGTAGCATAATTCAACCCTTCTTAGGTTTTCGGGCGCGCGGCTTTTTACCCTTTGCAAGCTTGCCAGACGGCTCGCCCGATTGGTCGCGCAGCTCAGCCGCCACCTTCTTGTTTGGGCGGCGGGCAGTTGCGCGATTCATTTTCCCCGACAGTTCCGCCAGCTGGTCGCGCAATTCTATGGCGCGCTCGAAGTCAAGGTCCTCCGCCGCGCGCTGCATCTCGGCCTCCAGGTTGATTGCAAGCGCGCGAAGCTCGGCGTCGCTCATTGCGCGCTTGCCTGCCTCTTCCTCCTCGTCCGCGCCGGGCGCGAGCTGCGACGCCCACACCTGCTTGTAAATCGTCTTGGGGGTGATGCTGTGCAACTTGTTGAATTCCTCCTGCACGGAGCGGCGGCGGTTGGTTTCCGCGACCGCGCGCTTGATGGAGTCTGTTTCCTTGTCGCAGTAAAGTATGACAAAGCCGTTCACATTGCGCGCCGCCCTGCCCATGGTCTGGACAAGTGAGGTCTCGTTCCTCAGGAAGCCTTCCTTGTCCGCGTCAAGTATTGCCACGAGCGAAACCTCGGGGATGTCCAGCCCTTCGCGCAGCAGGTTGATGCCCACCAGGCAGTCGAACTCGCCCAGGCGGAGCTTGCGGATTATTTCGGTGCGCTGGATGGTTTCCACCTCGGAGTGGAGATAGCGCACCTTCACGCCCTTCTGCGTGAGGTAATCCGTCAGGTCCTCCGCCATTCTCTTGGTGAGGGTGGTGACCAGCGTGCGCTCGTTCCTTGCGGCGCGCGCCTGCACTTCGCGCATGAGGTCCTCGATTTGCCCCTCGGTTTTCCTGATGGAAATCCTGGGGTCAAGAAGCCCCGTGGGGCGCACCAGCTGCTCCACGATTTGAAAGGAGGTGTTGCGCTCATACTCCGCGGGCGTGGCGGATACGAACACGACGTTCTTCATGTGCGCCTCGAATTCCTCGAACTTCAGGGGCCGGTTGTCGTATGCGCAGGGCAGGCGGAAGCCATAGTCTATCAGGTTCTTCTTGCGCGTGCGGTCGCCATGGTACATGCCGTGGAGCTGAGGCAGCGTCACATGGGACTCGTCAATCACGATGATTGCATCCTCCGGCAGGAAGTCCATGAGCGTGTAGGGCGGCTTGCCCGGCATCCTTCCGTCAAAGTGGCGCGAGTAGTTCTCGATGCCCTTGCAGTAGCCAAGCTCCTCGATGAGCTCAAGGTCGTAGTTGGTGCGCTGCTTGAGGCGGTATGCCTCCACGCCGGAAAGCTCCGGCAGGCGCGCCTCAAGCTCGGTTCGGATGTTCCGAAGCGCGCGCTCCTTTGCGCTTTGCGGCACGATGTAGTGCTTTGCCGGGAAGATGCGGACCTCGGGCAATTCCTCGAGCTTTGCGCAGGAGATTGGCTCGCAGGCCAGTATCTTGCCAATCTTGTCGCCGTCCAATGTAACGCGGATGATTTCCTGCTGGTAGCCGGGGACGATGTCGATGGTGTCGCCCTTGGCGCGGAAAATCCCGGGCTTGAGGTCGATTTCGTTGCGCTCGTACTGGATGGCGATGAGCGAGGACAGGAGCGCGGAGCGGTCCACGGTTTCGCCTTTCCTGATGTCCACTGACATGTCCAGCCATTCCTTTGGCGAGCCCAGGCCGTAGATGCAGGAAACGGTGGAGACTATTATTGCGGGGCCGGGCGAGAGAAGATAGGCGGTGGATTGGAGCCTCAAGCGCTCGATTTTCTCGTTTATCTGCGCGTCCTTCTCGATGTAGGTGTCGGACGAGGGGATGTAGCTTTCAGGCTGGTAGTAGTCGTAGTAGGAAACGAAGTAGCCCACCTTGTTTTGCGGGAAGAACTGGCGGAATTCGGCATAAAGCTGCGCAGCGAGCGTCTTGTTGTGCGAGATTACCAGCACCGTCCTGCCCGTGCGGGCGGCGAGGTTGGCGATGGCAAACGTCTTGCCGCTGCCCGTAACGCCCAGAAGCGTCTGCTTGCCGCCTTTCTTGACGCCTTTCGCAAGCGCGTCCACTGCCTCGGGCTGGTCGCCGGAAAGGGAGAATGGCGCCACTAGCTTGTATTCCTGCATGGGATGATGAGCCGCCCTTGTTTTTATAATTGTATTGCACCCCTGCCGGGTTGCAATGGCGGGGGAACATTGCATATGTTTTTTATCCTATTCTCCCTAATTCGGTTCGGAGAGGATGATTCTTATGACAGATGGGAAAATGCACATGCTTACGCCTGGTCCGGTGGCGCTTGTTGATTCAATCCGCCTTGCCCAGAGCAGGGAAATGATATACCACCGCGGGCCGGAAATGAAGGCGCTAGTGGAGGGCATTGTATCCGCAATAAAGAAAGATTTCAACGCTGACCACGTCTTTCTGGTGACCGGCTCGGGCACCGCAGGGCTTGAGATGGGGTGGGCGTGCCTGACGCTCCCATCAGACAAGGCGCTCGTCCTCGCAAACGGCACGTTCGGCGACAAGCTCGCAGCGTGCGCGAAAATCTACTGCCCCAACACGCAGGTTGAGAAAATGCCGCTTGGCAAGGGATGGAACCTTGAGAGGGCAAAGGCGGCGATAGACGGCTCGGGCGCGCAAATATTCGGGATGGTCTACAATGAAACTTCCACGGGCGTGCTCAACGACGCGCGCGCAATCTGCAGGTATGCCAAGAGCAAGGGCATGGTCACCATACTGGATGCGGTTTCCGCATGGGCATCCGCGCCATTGGACATCAAGGATTTCGGCGTGGATTTCACCGCCACCGGCTCGCAGAAGGCGATTGGCGCGGCGCCTGGCATGGCGATTGTCGCCTGCACGGACGAGGCGATGAAAAGGGCCGAAGGGATTCCCGCGCGCGCATTCTACCTCGACATGAAGAAATTCAAGAAGGAAATGGACACGTTCCAGACGCCCACCACGCCAGCGGTGTCGGTGCTTTACTCGATGGAAGCCGCGATTGAGTACATAACCGAGAGGGGCGGATTTGACGCGCACAGGGCAAGGCACATGGCAGCGGCTGCAAAGTCCCGCAAGTTCGTGGAGGGCCTGGGATTCCCGGTGTATGCCGAGCCCGGCTTCTACTCGCCCTCGATTACGGGCTTCATCATGGAGGACGCGGACGGGTTCCGCAAGCGCCTGCGCGAGAAGTACAATCTCGTGACCGCGCGCGACTTCGGCGACCTGAAGGGCAAGTTCTTCAGGATTTGCCACCTTGGCAACTTTGACGACGCGCATTTGGATTATGCGTTTGCTGCGATAAGGAAGGAATTGGGGAAGTGAGCAAGAGAGATGGGGATGGGATGGAGTGAAAATATGAAAATTGTAATCGCAGACAGCATGGAGCCCGAAGTGGTTGCAGAGATTTCAAAGCTTGGCGAAACGAAAGTGGCGCCAGCCGACCTGAAGGCCGCGCTTGCAGACGCCGATGCCCTCATTGTGCGGAGCGCCACAAAAGTGACTGCGGAGCTGCTCTCCCATGCGCCCAAGCTCAAGCTGGTTGCGCGCGCAGGCGTGGGGCTGGACAATGTCGATTCCGAGGCATGCAAGAAGCGCGGCGTGAAAGTGGTGAACACGCCCGGCGCATCCACAAACTCGGTTGCGGAGCTTGCGCTTGCCATGATGTTTGCCATTTGCCGCAAGCTGCCAAGGGCGGACGCCGGCATGAAGGGGAAGCAGTGGCTGAAAAAAGAGCTCACCGGCACGGAAATCATGGGCAAGACGCTCGGCGTGGTGGGGCTGGGGCGCATTGGCGCCTCGCTTGCCATCAAGGCGCAATCGCTTGGCATGAGAGTGCTCTATTATGACCCCAGGCAGGACGGCTCGGCTGCAGGGAAAAAAGTGTCGCTTGACGAGATTTTCGCAAGCTCGGACTACATCTCGCTCCACGTGCCGCTCACGCCCGAGACCAAAGGGATGGTGGGCGCGGCGAATATTGCAAATATGAAAAAGGATGCGGTGATTGTGAACACTGCGCGCGGCGGGCTGGTGGACGAGGAGGCGCTTTACAATGCGCTGAAAGAGGGGAGGATTGGCGGCGCTTGCCTGGACGTTTACCCTGCCGAGCCCTACAGCGGCAAGCTGTGCGAGCTTGGCAACGTGGTGCTCACGCCGCACATCGCAGGCAGCACAAAGGAGGCGCAGGCACGGATCGGGCAGGAGCTGGTCGCGAGGCTTCGCGAGGAGTTGGGCTGAATGCTTTCATTGAAACTTATCCGCGAAAACCCGGCAATCCTTGAGGAGTCGCTTGCGCGCAGGAATGCGGACACGGCGCCAGCCGCAGCGCTCATGGCGCTTGACAGGCAGTGGAGAGCGGCAAAGAACGAGGCGGACAACCTGAAAGCCGAGAGGAACGCAGCTTCCATGAAGATTTCGGAAGCGAAAAAGAAAGGGGAGAGCGTGGACGCCGTGCTTGCCACCACGAAAAAGCTGGCTGCGGACATCGCCGCGGCGGATGAAAAGGCGAATGCGCTTGAGGCGCAGATGAGCGCGATACTGCTCACCGTGGCGAACATCCCCGACAAGACAGTGCCGAACGGCAAGGGCGAGGAGGAAAACCAAGAAGTGCGCAAATGGGGCGAGCCTAGGCGCACCGGCAAGGATGCAAAGCCCCACTATGAAGTGGCAGGCGAAAGGCTGATTGACTTTGAAAGGGGCGTGAAGCTCGCAGGCCACCGCTTCGTGATTCTTCGCGGGCTGGCTGCGCGCCTCGAGCGCTCGCTGGTGAATTTCATGCTGGACCTGCAGGGGATGAACGGCTACACCGAGGTGCTGCCGCCCTTTCTGGTGAACAGCAAAACGATGACCGGCACAGGGCAGCTGCCGAAATTCGCAGAGGAGCTTTACAGGATTGAGAATGAGGATTTGTGGCTCATCCCGACCGCCGAAGTGCCCGTCACCAACATGTTTTCAGGCGAGACTCTTAAGGAGGAGCAGCTCCCCATGGGCTTTTGCGCATACACGCCGTGCTTCCGGCGCGAGGCTGGCTCGTACCAGAAGGACATCAAGGGCATAATGCGCCAGCACCAGTTCGACAAGGTGGAGCTGGTGAAGTTCACCAAGCCCGAGGAATCGTTCAAGCACCTGGAGAGGCTCACGAAAGATGCGGAGTCGGTGCTCCAGAAGCTGGAGCTTCCCTACCGCGTGATTGAGCTTTGCACGGGCGACCTTGGCTTCTCTGCAGCAAAAACTTACGACATTGAAGTCTGGCTGCCCTCGCAGGGCAAGTACCGCGAGATTTCGTCATGCTCCAACTGCACGGACTTCCAGGCAAGGCGCGCGAACATCCGCTTCTGGCGTTCCGGAAAGCCCGAGTTCGTGCACACGCTCAACGGCAGCGGGCTTGAAGTGGGACGGACGATGATTGCCATAATGGAGAACTGCCAGGACGAGAACGGCTTCACCGTGCCGAAAGCCTTGCGCGACTACATGAGATGCGACAGGGTTGATTTTTAATGGCAAAGAAAGCGGATGTTTTAAACGAGGTTAAAATGTTGTCAGCTATAAGTAAGTTAGATAGAACAATGTCAAAAGTACAGGGAGGCATAGAAGAACAAAATGTGAATAATAAAAACACTAATTCTATATTGATTTATTTAACAATTGCGATGTTGTTTTTTGGACTTGCACAGATAACAATATCGACGTTAACTATCAAACCTGAAACATTGGCAGATAATGCACTTTTATCATTTGTAGGTTTAGTTGTTGCGTTATACATAGGTGCAGTGTTAGCAATGGCAGCAATAAAAAAGCAACCAGAAGATATCAAAATCTCATGGATACCCGATATTGCAAATATTTTTTGGATTTTGGCTTTAATCGTAATTGGTTTGATTGTGATAGGATTATGTTTAATTTTTTTAAGCAAAAAAGCGGGCTGATATTCATTTCTGATCTTTTTCTATTTTCTCCTTCAATTCGGCAAGGAACTTGCCGTTGCCCTCAAGCAACGCCTCGAACACCTGCTCGGGCTCGCCAAGCGAAAAGCCCGTGCCTTCGAGCTTCTTGCGCAATATTTCCATGCCCTGCTGGCGCGCGGAGAGCTTTTTCTCGCGCGAGAGCTTGATTTGCGCGATGCGCTCCTTCAGGTTCTCGCTGTTCATTCCGTTTTCCACAAACACGTTTTCGCCAAGGTGGGGAAGCG
>JBAZBT010000048.1:0-7607 GCA_041671345.1 Candidatus Micrarchaeia archaeon | reverse complement strand
CAGCCCCTCGCCGTCAGCCGTGGATGCATGCCCGACGTCAAGCGTCATCCCCATCCCGGATTCTGAAAACAGCAGCTTGAACTCGCGGATGGAAAACGAGCTTGCGTTGAAATTCTCCACGAGCAGCTCAAGCCCGCGCGCCTCCGCCTCCTTGTGCAGCTTCCCGATGCTCTCCACCGTCTTTGCCACCCTCACCCCGCGCTCTTCTATGCCGGCCGGGAGGAATTCCGTGTGTAGCGTGGCCTTCTTGGCGCCAAACAAGGCCGCCGTGTCAAACGCGCGGCAAAACTCGGCGTTTATCGCCTCCTGCACCGAAGGGTACGGGTGCGCCACCGAAAAATACCACGGCATGTGCGCCAGCACCCCGAAATTGTACGAGGAAAGCGCGTCCAGTATCTTTTGCTTTTCCTTCAACAGCTTGTCCGGGCGCGCGCACGGGGCCTCGACGGTCAATTCAAAATAGTCAAATCCCATCTCGCCGAAAAGGGCAATCTCGCCCGCAACATCCTTCTTCGGGTCGTTCATAGCGCCGATTATCATGCAAATCTCCCCTAAAATGCGGCTTCCGCAGTTTCCAGCCTCTTGCGCCTCTCCTGCTCAAGTTCTTTCTTCCTCTCTTTATAGATTTTATGCAGCACCCCCACTGTCCTTGCATTTATCTTCACCTTGCCCCCGTGCGGGCGCAGCGCGCCTGAGAAGGTTTTCGGGATGTGCAATAGCTCGTGTATTATGACCTTCTCCTTCTCCTCCTCGGGCAGCGGGTCATAGTGCTGCGTGAGCACCTCGATTATGTAGAACGTGCCGACCGAGAGCGCCTTCTGCCAGATGTCCGGCAGGTTCCAAATCCTTGCGTACGCGCGCGCAGTCGCATTCCTCGAGCGCATGCAGATTATCCGGAATTCATTCACATGCCCGTAGGAAAGCACGTCCACTATCTCGGAAACCTTCCTCTCCACGTCCGGCGCCATCTCCACGTCCATGCATGGATTTCCTGCATTCTCATTTTATAACTGCGCCGCCAAATATCCGCGTATGGGGGACGAGCAAGGCTTCCTGGGGCGCTGCGCAGAGGCGAGGGAATCAATAGGGCGCATGCGCGCGCCGCTTCTGGTGCACCACTACGACTGCGATGGCATCACATCCGGCGCCATAGTGTCCGGCTCGCTTGAAAAAATGGGCAAGCCCCACCGCGTGCAGTCGGTGCGCAAGCTGGACGCGGAATACATAGATTCAATCTCGCACGAGCCTGAAATCATATTCGCCGACCTTGGCAGCGGAACAAGGGAAATCGAGTCCCTTTCCGGGAACGTCGTGGCAATCGACCACCACCAGCCCAAAAGCGGCGCGCACCTGCAGGCGAATCCGCACGCATTCGGGTTTGACGGGGGGACGGACATCTCGGCTGCGGGCTGCGCCTACTTTGTTTTCGAGGAATTCGTGGAGCTTGGCATCGTGGGCGCGATAGGCGACGTGCAGGCGCCGCTTCGCAGCCTCAACCGCACCATGCTCGGCCGTGCAGTGGCGCAGGGCGCAATATCGGTGGAAAAAGACATCCTCCTTTTCGGCAGGAACAGCCGCCCGCTGAAGCAGTTCCTCCTCTACGCGGACGAGCCATACCTTCCCGGCCTCACAGGGCAGGACGACGCGTGCGACGCCCTCCTGCGCGAGCTTGGCATTCCGCAGAAGCAAAAAGGCGCGGCGGAGGGCGCAGGCGGCGATGGCATCGGTGAAAAATGGAGAACGTACTCCGACTTGTCCTTCAGCGAGCGCCGCGCGCTCGTTTCCTCGCTTGCCTCGCTCCTTGCCATGCGCTCATCGCCGGCGGCAGCCGGCCGCCTTGTCGGCGACACGTACAACCTGCTTCGCATGCCGCAGGGCACGCTGCTTCGCGACGCATCGGAATTCTCCACCCTCCTCAACGCCTGCGGCAGGAACGGCCGGCCCGAGCTCGGGGTGTCCGTCTGCCTCCAGCGCGCAGGCGCCTATGGTGAGGCGCAGGCGCTTCTTGCCGAGCACCGCAAGAACCTGCGCGCAGGGATAGAATTCGCCTCGAAAAACACGCAGGACATCGGCAAATTCCTGCTGCTGGACGCACGGGGCGTGATACCCGACTCCATAATCGGCGTGGTGGCGGGCATGCTTTTCGCAGGCTCGCGCAAAAAACCCATACTCGCGCTCTCTCTTGAGGAAAGCGGCAAAATAAAGCTCTCCACCCGCGGCACGCGCGCGCTTGTGGAATCCGGGCTGAACCTCGGGAAAATCCTGTCGGAATGCTGCGCGCAGGTGGGCGGCGCGGGCGGCGGGCACAACATCGCGGCGGGCGCAAGCATACCTGAAGGGAAGCTGGACGAATTCCTACGCGAGTTTGCGGCGCGGCTTTGAATGCGCCGCCTTTCCCGCCGCGAGCCAGCAAATGAGCGCCGACAGCGCACCCATGGCAACAAGGGGATAAAGCCAACTGGCCGCCTGGGGCTCAAGGGCAATATCGAACTTTCCGCGCGGGATATTGGAAACGTAAATGGCGCCGGATGCCGCATCAAGCCGCGCCTTGCACCCTGCAGCGCCGCCGCAGGCAAGCGAGGGCGGAAGCAGGTCCTGCCTGATGCGCAATGTGCAATTCTCCGCCAGGCACTCGCCCTGCACGCTCCCCCTGTCGTAATCGAAAGAATAGCCATCCACGCGCGCATCGCCGCTTTCCACCTTTGCCGCGGGCTCCATGCCTTTAAGGGCAAACAGCCGGTTGCTGCCCCCATAGGCGATTTCCTCCAGGCGCGGCTCGTCCCTGAAGTCCAAATATTCCTGCCATCTGGTGCGCTCGGCTGCGGCGGCGGTTTTGGAATTCCCCAAAAGCAGGTAGCCGCAGCGCGCGCGTTCCATGCCGTCAACAGCCGCCCCGGCGGAATCCGCATACGTGCTTGCGCTTCTCTCAAAGCCCTTGTCATAAATGGTGTACTGCGAAACATCGAGCCTTCCCTGGACAAGCACGCAGCCATCCCCGATTATCCCGTACGCGGCCTGGAGCTCGGAATATTCCGCGGCAACCGCCGGCGAGGCCGCCTCGTCGCGGTACTGGTCCATCGTGGATAGCGCCACCGACGCGAAAAACACGGCGAGCGGGGCAAGGATGGCAAGGCAGAAAGCCACGGCGGTGTCCAGCCTGTCCAGCCCCAGCCTCTTCCCAACCTTCCATGCCTGCGCAACCGCCGCCTCAAAAACAAGCAGCGCGCCCGCCCCTGAAATGAAAAACACCGGCAGGAAGAAAGACGGCATGAAGCGCAGCCCGTCAAGGAAAGGCGCGAGGGAGTTCGCTTCCGGGCTCGTGGCAAACGCAAAGACAAGCGCGCTGTCCGCAAAAAGGAAAAGGAGGAACATCTCGCGCCTTGCCCATGCCGTTGCCATCCCCGCGATGAGAAGCAGCGGCAGGATGAAATAGCCCAGCTGGAAAAAGCCCAGCAGCGACCAGCCCAGGCTGTCGGTGCTCGCCCCTCCCAGCACGGAATAGCTGGCGATGGTGCCGGCATAGAGGGCAAACGGCGCGAGCAAGAACGCAGCCGCCGCTGCGCACGCAATGCCAAGGAGAACGGCCTCCCTGGCGCGCGAAACAACTGCCGAAACCGCGAGAAGCGCGCCCATCCCGATGGCAAGCGCCATGAAAATCCTCTGGTTCGAGGCAACCGCAAGCACGAAAAAAAGCAAGGATGGCCAGAACCGGCGCGTTTTCCCCTCGACTGCAAATTCATAGGCGAACAGGAGGGAAACGAGCGAGAGCGACGTGGCAAGGGTGTGCGCCGTCATTCCGTACATGAACAGGTCCGACCCGCCGCCCGTAATCATGCCCTGGCTTGGGAGGAAAAGGTAAATGAGCGACGCAAACAGGAAAACGGCGTCCCTGCCGCGCGACAGCTTCCTTGAAAAAAGGTAGAACACCGAGACCGGCAGGAAAAACAGCAGGATTTCCCAGAGCTTGTATGCATACTGCGGGCTTGCCCCTGCCAAAATATGGATTAGCGACGCCGGCATTGCCGAAAGATAGGTGTACTCCGCCCATGGCCACTGCAGGCGCAGCAAATGGCTGGCCCCCGTCGCCACGCGGTGGATATGGAAAGGCGCGTCCACCCCGTAAAACGAAGATGGCACGCTGGAATCCAATCTTGGCTGCCAGCCGCCTGAAAGCCTGGCCTTGACCGAAGAATCGATTTCGGTCTTCATGCTTTTTTCGAAAAACACGCGCTTCATGCCGCTGCTGGATGGCGCGGCAAGCGCGATTTCCTTTGCAAAAATCCCGATTGCAACATCCCCGCTTGCCTGCACGGGGTATTCTTTTCCCGCAACGCAGGGCGAGCAGGCGGCCTGCCCGCCCACCGTGATTCTTGTGACATTGGCGCTCCTGTCCTCCATGGAATAGGAAATGGATGTGATGCGCCCGTTCCCAGAAAACAAGGCGGTTGCAGCCATGCTTTCCGCATGCGGCAGCTTGAAAAGAAGCGCGTTCCCGGACGCATATGCATATCCGCCCCCCGCAATCCCGCCATTTTCAACGCCCGCTTTCTGGAAATGAAGCTCGGGCTGCAGCGCGCCCAAATGGACTGCAAAAACAAGGCAGAATGAGAGCACGATAAGGATAGGGGGGCGGGCGCCTGCCCATTCCAGCTGTTTGCGGCAAGGGGGCAGTGCCGGTTTTCCCACATGCGCCTTTTCTTTCTTCCTCCCTCTCACGATTTCTCCCCCGTCTCAAGCACTTTCTTCAGGGTGTAAAGGTTCAGGCCTATGAGCACCATTATCATGCCCGCTATCCCGAAAAATACCGTGAGGAAGGCGGAGCCCGTGGCAAGCTCATGCCTGGCGTAAAAGGTCTCCACCACAAACACCCCCAAAAGCGCAGAAGCCGCGAGCAGCAGCGTGCCCGCGCCGGCAAAAAGCGCAAGCGGGTTTTTCCTTATCACCTGCCCCGCAACATAATCCACAAGCCCTGCCCCCTGCTGGAACGGGTTGTTCCTTTCCGAGAAATACCTCACATGCACGGGCACTTCCGCCACGCGCAAGCCGGCATGCTGCGCGGATGCCACCATTTCGGCGCACCCGGCGTATCCGTCGGCGCCAACCGCTATCATCCCGGCCGCTTTTTTTGAGATTGCACGGAAGCCGCACTGCGCGTCGACCTCCTTCTTCCCGTTCTGCGCGGACGTCAGCTTGTTGATGAATGCGACCCCCTCGCGCCTCCCGGCCGGCGCCGAGACGAACTTCCCCAGGAAGCGCGAGCCCTGGCACAAGTCCGCCCTGCCTTCAAGCACGGGCGCAGCCACGGCCGGTATTTCGCCGGCGTCATGCTGCCCGTCAGCATCCATGAAGACAAAGGCGGAAGCGTCCATTTTCCGCGCGGCTGCAAGCGCGCTTTTCAACGCAGCGCCATAACCCATGTTTTTCCTGTGCGCCATCACGGTTGCGCCTGCCTCGCGCGCAACCTGGGCCGTCCTGTCGGATGAGCCGTCATCGATGACATATACGTCCCCGTATTTCCTGGCAAGCAGCACAGCCGAGCCTATTGTTCTCCCCTCATTGTAGGCGGGGATGAAAATCACAATCTTTCCGCTCTTCATTTCTTGTCACCGGTTTTTTTCCTTGCAGGCGCTTTTTTCTTTGCCGCCGCTTTTTTGGGAGGGGCTGCAGCTGCAATTTGGGGCGCCATGGTTGCCGAGGGGGCCGCTGCAGCTGAAGGGGCCGCGCTTGCCGCAGCGGGCGATGCAGCCTTTGGGCTTGGAATTGCCGGGGCTGCGCTTGCCGCCGCCTTTGCAATGGGCGCCGCGCCTATCGTTGCAGTTGGCGCCTTTGCTGCCGCTTGAGCAGGGCTTCTCTGGTAATTCGAAGAGCCCCAGTTCTTTTTAGTTTCACACGTCGGGTCGATGCACATCTCGAACGGCTTTTTCGCCTTCCTTATCACGCGGATGAGCGGGGTGCCGCACTTTTCGCACGCCTTTCCAAGCGGCATTATCTTCGCTTCCCCCGGGAGGGGGTAAGTCGCCTTGCAGTCGGGGTAGCCCGAGCATCCCACGAACTGCTTGCCCATCCTCGAGCGTATCGCGCGCAGGTCGCCCCCGCACTTCACGCACTTGCCAAGCATGCTGTCAGCAAAATCCTTCTGCCTCAGGCCGGACAGCAGCCCGAACCCGATGTCCTTTTCATTCCCCACAAACTTCTGGAGTATGGCGTCAAGCACTTTCTTCCCGTCCTCTATCGCCTTCTTCTCGTTCTCCCCGTCCGCAATCTTTTCCATTTCCTCCTCAATCGACTTGGTGAGCTCCTCGTCCATGATTTCCGGCGCCACCTTTGCCAGCAGGTCGTAGACCGCCAGGCCAAAAGGCGTCGCCCTGATGCTCTCCCCTTCCAGGTAGCCTCGCTTGAACAGTGTCTCAATCACAGCCGCCCTCGTCGCCTTTGTGCCGAGGTTCATCTTCTCAAGCTCGGAAATTATGGATGCCGCGGTGTATCTCCTTGGCGGCTGCGTTTTCTTTTCGTCAACCTTGAAGCCGGACACCGCAACCTTCTCGCCTTCGGCAAAGGCAGGGAGCGTGATTTCGTCCATCTTCACGTAAGGCGCATAGGCGTCGAACCAGCCGGGCTCGACCGTCCTGCTGCCGGACGCGGCATAGCGCTCGGCGCCGGAGCGCAGCGACACCTTCATAGTCTCGCGCTTTGCAGGCTTGCCAAAGCATGCCAGGAACCGTTTTGCAATCAGGTCATACAGTCGCATCTCCTTCTCGCCCACCTGCCCTCCCTGCCCGGTGGGGTGGATTGCCGGGTGGGCGGGGTCATCCTTTTTTCCCTCGGCCGGAGCGAATCTCCCCTCGGCAATCTGCGCCTTTGCGGTTTTTTCATAAGCCGGATTTTTCGAAAGTGACTCCACTATCCTTTTCAGGTTCAGCTTTGCAGGAAGCTTCTGCGAACTGGTCCTGGGGTATGAAATCATGGACGCCTCGTAAAGCGCCTGCGCAAGCTCGAGCGTCCTTGCGGGGGCAATGCCCAGCGCGCGGTGCGCCTCGACTTGCAGGCTGGTCAGGTCGAACGGCGGCGGAGGGGCCTGCAGCCAGTCCTTCCTCTCCACCTTCTCAACATGCCCGTCTGCGGACGATGCCTTCATGGCGCCGTCCGCTTCCTCGCGCTTCTCGAACCTTCCTTTCACATTGTCGAACCTGACGTCCTTTGCCTTGCACCAAAGCTCCCAGTACGGCTTTGAAACGAATGCGGAAATCTCCTTCTCCTTCTTGGCAAGTATGGCAAGCGCAGGCCCCTGCACCCTGCCTATGCTCATGGTCTGCTTGTAGCTTGCGCCCGCGCTCCGGATGGATGCCATGAGCGCGCGCGACAGGTTTATGCCGTAGTACCAGTCCAATATGTGGCGCGCCTCGCCCGCCAGCGCATTCTCGACATCGAGCTTTCCCCTCTCAAGATAGGCATTTTCCAAATCGTCGGGCGTGAGCGCTGAGAACTTCATGCGGCTTCCCACCTCGGTGCCGCATGCAAACCGCAGGGCGTTGTACCCTATGAGGCTTCCCTCGACGTCGTAGTCGCATGCGCAGATATATTCGTCCGCGCCCGGCGCGAGCTTCTTT
>JBAZBT010000047.1:0-7716 GCA_041671345.1 Candidatus Micrarchaeia archaeon | reverse complement strand
AAGGCGTCAGGTCAATCTGGTCCGCTACTTCGATTTCGCTCCCCACGTGCGCGACGAATTCCTCGAAAACCTTTTTCGGCTGGCGCGTCACGTCAATGGATTGGCTCTTTATGGCAATCATGCCCCAGCCGCCGCGCTTTAAGAACATCTGGCTGTTCTTTATGAAAATGTCAGCCTGGTCCGGCTGCGCGACATCCTGGTAGATGACGTCCACCTTGTCGGTTCCCAGCATCTCGGCGTACTCGTGCGGCTGGCGCGCGTCGCCCATCACTGGGAGCATGTTCTCGCGCCGCTCGCATACGGTGAGGAGCTCGCGCATGGAGCGCTGCGCGAATTCCACGCAAAAGACAGTGCCGTCCTTTCCCACAACGTCGGAAACGTGCGACGGCGTGGTGCCTGTGGACGCGCCGAGGTATAGGACGGTGGAGCCGGGCTTTATGTGCATCTCCTTCATGCCCTTGTACATCGCAGCCGCAAGCTTGCTCCGCTGCAAATCCCACATCCTGTATTCCACTCCCCCCTCGTTCACAAGCCGCTCTCCATACACGCGGAAGCCGGGGGCTAATGATTTCGTTGCAAGCCTTCCGCCCACAAGATAGACTCCCGGGAACACTTCCTCAACATTCATGCAAATCACGACGGCACTATGAACAAAAAATAAAAACGGGCTCGGTGGGATTTTTGGGCGCAGGGGAATCGGCAATAACTTGATTTCCCGGCGGAACCCACGGCTTTCTGGTTTCTTCAGCATGTCTTTATCCTCGATCGGATATGAGTTTTGCTTTCCTGTAAAAGCCAGACACTCTAGGCCAAGCTGAGTTACGAGCCCGCTATGTTGCATGAATTCTATTCGTAACCTTTTAATATCTACTCCGCGTGTTTAGGGCACTGCTTGCGCGAGGTGGGCTCATGAAGAACATAATGTGGTTCTCCGAGATAAGGAAAAACAATTTGGCAGAGGTGGGCGGCAAGGGCGCGAACCTGGGCGAGATGGCCTCCATCGGCCTGCCGGTGCCGGGCGGCTTTGTCGTGACAGCCGGCGCGTACTACCTTTACATCAAGCACAACGGCATAGAGAAAGCGATAGCGGAAATGACCTCCGACCTGAACACCGAGGACAACGACAAGCTCAACCAGGCGTCCGACGTGATAAAGACCAAGATACTCTCCGGCGAAATCCCCCCCCAGCTCCGCTCTGACATCCTCAACGCGTACAAGAGCATGATAAAGAACGGGCGCGAGCCTTACGTTGCCGTGCGCTCGTCCGCAACCGCCGAGGACCTGCCGGAGGCGTCGTTCGCAGGGCAGCAGTCCACCTTCCTCAACGTGAAGGGCGCGGAGGACTGCGTGCAGATGGTGAAGGAGTGCTGGGCGTCCCTTTTCGAGCCCCGCTCGATTTACTACAGGACGGAGAACAAGTTCGACCACCTGAAGGTGGGCCTCGCCGCGGTCGTGCAGGAGATGGTGCAGTCCGAAAAGGCAGGCGTGATGTTCACAGTCGAGCCCATGACGCAGGACAGGGACAAGGTGTCAATCGAGGGCGCATACGGGCTTGGCGAGGTCGTGGTGTCGGGCTCGGTGACGCCTGACCGCTATGTGGTGGACAAGAACACCTTCAAGATAGAGGTCAACGAGGTCGCAAAGCAGACGTGGATGCTTGTCAAGGTGAACGACAAGAACGCACACATGAACGTGCGCGAGGACATGCAGTCCCGCCAGAAAATCACCGATGCCCAGGTGGTGGAGCTTGCGCGGCTTGGGAAAAAGATAGAGCAGCACTACGGCAAGCCGCAGGACATAGAATGGGCGGTCGCGGACAACAGGATATTCATAGTGCAGTCCCGCCCGATAACCACGCTTAGGAAAGAGGTGCAGGCCGACGCCGAGAGGGCGCTTGCCGGCATCAAGGCCGCGGGCGCGCAGCCGCAGGCGGCAAATGCCCCTGGGCTGCAGCAGCAGAGGGCGCCTGCGCAGCAGGCTGCGCCTTCACAGCAGCAGGGCCGGGCATTCCCTGTCGTGCAGCAGAAGCAGGAAACCCATATTGCAACCAGCGCGCCAATCGCAATCGCCGCGCCAAAGGAAGGGGAACGAGGTGTAAAAATGGCAGAATCCGGCAAAATAATACTTCGCGGGCTTGGCGCAGCGCCTGGCATAGGCAAGGGGACGGTGAAGATACTTTCCGGCCCCAAGGAAATGGGCAAGGTGCTCAAAGGCGACGTGCTTGTCACCGACATGACCACGCCCGACTTTGTCCCGGCGATGAAGCGCGCAGCCGCAATCGTCACCAATTCCGGCGGCATGACCTGCCACGCCGCGATAGTATCCCGCGAGATGGGGATTCCCTGCATCGTGGGCACCAAGAACGGCACCTCCGTCCTTCATGACAACCAGATGATAACGGTGGACGCCAGCCGCGGCATAGTATACGAAGGCGACACTGGCATGGCTGACGTGAAGAAGGAGGAGCCTGCAGGCGGTGCAGCCGCGGGCGGCGCGGGCGCGCAGGCGCCATATGCGCCGGTCGTCCCGGTGACAGGGACGAAAATATACGTCAACCTCGCGGAGGTGGACCTTGCCGAGAAAATCTCCAAGCTCCCCTGCGACGGCGTGGGGCTGCTGCGCGCGGAGTTCATGATAGGCGACATCGGCGAGCACCCCAAGAAAATGATAAAGGAGGGGCGCGGGCAGGAATTCACCGACAAGCTTGCCGAGAAGATGCGCGTGTTCGCAACCGCGTTCTACCCCCGCCCGGTGGTCTATAGGACAACCGACTTCAAGACGAACGAGTACAGGAACCTGAAAGGCGGCGAGGAGTTCGAGCCTGCCGAGTCCAACCCCATGATGGGCTGGCGCGGCTGCGCGCGCTATATCACCGAGCCCGAGGTGTTCGCGCTTGAGCTTGCGGCGATAAAGAAGGTGCGCGAGGAGTTCGGCATGAAGAACCTCTGGATAATGCTCCCGTTCGTGCGGAGGATAGGCGAGCTTCGCGCAATCAAGGAGATGCTCAAGGCGCAGGGCATGCACCACACGCGCGACTTCAAGCTCTGGATAATGGTGGAGGTGCCCTCCACCGTGTTCCTCATCGACCAGTTCTGCGCGGAAGGGATAGACGGCGTGTCCATCGGCAGCAACGACCTTACCCAGCTTATCCTGGGCATAGACCGCGACAACGCAACGCTTGCGGACGGGTTTGACGAGAGGAACGAGGCGGTGCTGCGCGCAATCGAGCGCGTGGTGAAGGTGTGCAACGAGAACAAGGTGACGTGCTCGATTTGCGGCCAGGCGCCCTCGGTTTACCCCGAGTTTGCGGAAAAGCTCGTGGAAATGGGGATAACCTCCATGTCCGTGAACCCCGACGCGGTCGAAAGGACGAAGCGCAACGTGGCATCGGCCGAGATGAAAGTGCTTCTCAAGCGCCTTGCAAAGCTCACTGCCGAGCCTGCCGCCCCCGAGCGCAAGGGCAACGTCGAGGACTGAGGTGATATTATGGGCATCCCGCGCACGCTGGCAGTACCTTTGGTTTTTATTCTCTTCGCCTCCCTTTTCGGGTGCGCCTCGCAAGGCAACGGGGCGCAGAACCAGGCAGCGCCGCCAAGCGCGCCGCCTGTTGAACTGGAAAAGGGTGATATTTTGGCGAACATGAACATTGCTGCCGCAAACGGCGACACCGTGAGCGTGAACTACATAGGGAAGCTCACAAGCGGAAAGCTTTTCGACACAAGCATAAAGGAGGAGGCGCAAAAAGCCGGCTTCCCCCTCCGCCCGTCATACTCCCCGCTCACCTTCAAGGTGGGCGCAGGGCAGATGATCGCCGGCTTTGATGCCGGCGTCGTGGGCATGAAAATCGGCGAGGAAAAGACGGTGACTCTCCTTCCCGCGCAGGCATACGGCGAGAAGAACCCGGATGCCATCATATCCGTGCCGCTTGACAAGATAGGCAACTCGTCTAGCATAGCGGTGGGCAGCGTGCTTTACGCGCAAAGCGGCGCAACCGGCAAGGTGGTGGAAATCGCGAACGGAACCGCGAAAATCGACTTCAACCACGAGCTCGCGGGCGAGACTCTCGTGTTCACCATCCGCATGGTGAATATCACCAAGAGCAATTGAAGGATGCACATGGCAGCCATCTCCGAAACCTACCGCCATCTTGACAAGGAATGGCGCACGCTTTGCAGGATGGTCCTCGGGGGCGAAGTGGGCGGGCTGGACGAGTACTCGGGCTGGCTCTCAGGCCTTAACGACCCCCTGTCCACGCGCGCTTCCTCGCTGTCAGGCAAGCAAGTCGTCTTCTCCAACGGCGAATACTGCGAAGGCGCGAACACAGCCAGCATGGACGAGGTCGACTTTTCAAAAAAATTCGAGCCTTTGTCGATAAATGACATGAAGGACATCGACTCTCTCGTGTCCGCTGTGCAGGAGCGCGCGCACTATTGCGGCAACATCGTCATCGGCAACTCAAGGTTCATCGAAAGCTCGTCAGAAGTCTCGGACAGCTTCTATGTCTACAAGTCCGTCAGGATTTCCGGCTGCAAGAACGTGGCATACTCCCAGTGGATGCGCCTGTCCGAGGGCATCTTCGGCACCAACGAGGGCGGGGACACCAAGCACTGCCTGCGCTGCGGAATAGTCTACCGCAACCAGCGCGATTTCGAGGCATGGATATGCGGCAACACGACAGACTCATGCTACTCCTACGGGCTTGAGGACTGCTCAGACTGCATCTTCTGCTTCAACCTCATCGGCAAGAGCAACTGCATAGGGAACGTGGCGCTTCCACGCGACAGGTACGCGGGCATCAAGAAGAAGCTGCTGGAGGAGATGAGGGGGGAGCTTGCAAAGAAGAAAACGCTTCCCTCGCTCATCGAGATTGTCAACCAGGGCAAGGCGGACCATTCAGCGGCGCTGTCCGCGGTGAAAGGGCTGAAGCACGCCCCGCGCGACACTGACAAATCCCGCCTTGAGGGGGCGTTCACCGAAGCATCATCCATCGTGCTTGGCAGGAAGCTCTCGGGCATTGACAACTACTCAAAATGGCTCTCTTCGCACACCATGGTGACGCACGATTCCGTTTCCGTGCTTGGCAAGGAAGTGCTCCAAGGCTCGAACTACCCTGTGATGAAGGAGCTTCCCAAGAACAGGATTGTGACGAAGGAGGAGGCGCTGGCGCTTGGCGAGAGGCTGAAAGCCGATGCGCGCCTTGTGGAAAAAGCGTCCCTCCAAAACGCAGTGGAAATAATGCAGGGCATTGCGTACTTCCCGCCTGAGCGCCGCTTGGGCACCTACAGGAACCTTGTGGCATGCCAATGGGGCTCGCAGTCCACCGACTGCTACCGCACCGTGGTGGCATCGCACGACAAGTGCTGCGGCTACAACGCATGGCCTAGGAACTCGGAGCACATTTTCGGGAGCGGCCTTGTGTTCCATTCCGAATTCTGCTTCAAGTGCTTTGACGGGGTCAACCTCCGCCGCTGCCTCGAGATGGACTCAAGCCGCGAGTGCTCCGACTCGCTTTTCTGCCACAACGTTGAAAACCTGAAGGATTCCATGTTCTGCTTCAACACCAAGAACCTGAAACACGCAATCGGGAATGCCGAAGTCGGCAAGGAGGCTTACCAAACGGCTAAGAAAATGGTGCTGGACTGGATTGGCTCCGAGCTTGAGAAAAACAAGGAAGTGCCGCTCTCCATTTTTAATGTTGGTTGCGCGAAAAGGGGGAAGTGATGGAATGAGAATACTCCTGCAATTCCCAGAAGGCTTAAAGCAGGAAGCGCTCTCGCATGCCGCGCGCCTGTCGGCAAAAGGCAACGAGGTCTTCCTCTCAGCCTCCGCCTGCTACGGCGCGTGCGACCTTGCGCTTGACGAGGCGCGCGCGGTCAAGGCGAAAAAGCTCATACACTTCGGGCACGCGGAGTTCATGAAAGTGAAAGTGCCTGGCATCAAGGTGGAATACGTCCCCTACTTTGCGCAGATTGACTGGAAGGCGGCAGGCGCGATGCTTCAAAAAGCCGCCTCTCTCCTTCGCGCGTCCGGGGCAAAGAAACTCGCGCTCGTCTTCCCTGTGCAGCACCTGAAGAACGCAGCGCGCGTGCAGGCGGCACTGGAAGCCGAGGGCTTTTCCGTTGCGCTTGGCAAGGGCGGCAGCCACGTTCGCCATGCAGGGCAGGTGCTGGGCTGCGACGGCACTGCGGCATTCGCAGGCGACGCGCGCAGCACTGACACGGTTGTCTACTTTGGCGGCGGGAAATTCCACCCCACGGGCATCCCGTCAGGAAAGCCCGTCCTATGCGCGGACCCGCACCTGAAGGACGCGTATTGGATAACGGACGAAATAGCGCGCCAGGAAAAGCGCAGGAACGGCTCGCTGCTTGCGGCGTCGGAGGCAAAAACTTTCGGCATCCTCCTTTCCACAAAAAACGGGCAGTTCAACCTTCCTGGGGCGCAATTGGCAAAGAGGCTCCTTGAAAAGAAAGGCAGGCGCGCCGAGATTGTGGTGGCAAACGAGTTCTCGCCCCTCTCGCTTGCGAACTTCCTCTCATTCGGCGCCTACATCAACACCGCGTGCCCGAGAATTTCCGACGACCGCGAGGCCTACGGAAAGCCCGTGGTGAACATCGCGGACATAAGGCGGCTGCTTGAGCTGATGGTGTGAGCCGTGAGCCGCATGGCCGGCTTGCGCCCGCCATGGTATAGTAATAAATGCGTTTATGGGCACAAGAACGCGGGAGGTCATTCTCATGGCTTTGATAATAGGTCTTACTGGCGAGAACTGCGCGGGAAAGGGAACGGTCGCGGACTATTTGGTGCAGAAGGGCTTCTACTACTACTCATTGTCAGACGCCATACGCGAGGAGCTTGCGTCCGAGGGCAAGGAAATCACGCGCGAGGCGCTCATCGCCAAGGGCAACGAGCTGCGCAGGAACTTCGGCGCCGACGTGCTTGCCAAGAGGACGATTGCAAAGCTCCTGCCTGACAGGAACTACGTGGTGGACTCCATCCGCAACCCGGCGGAGGCGCGCGCGCTGCTTGCCACTGGCAAGACCACGCTTGTCTATGTGACCGCCTCGCCGAAAATGCGCTTCGAGCGCATGCGGCAGCGCAGGCGCGAGGGCGACCCGCACTCATTCGATGCTTTCCAGGTGATAGACAAGGCGGAGATGGTGAGCAAGGACGAGTTCGGCCAGTCCCTGTCCGAGGTATTCGCGCTTGCCACGAAAAAGCTCGAGAACGAAAGCGTGTTCCGCGAGCTTTATGCCGCCGTGGATGATTTGCTTTCCGGAATCTCCGCGGACTTCAAGTCCAAGCGGCCTGGCTGGGACGCGTACTTCATGGGCATTGCGCGCGTGGTCGCGACAAGGAGCAACTGCATCAAGCGCCACGTCGCGGCAGTCATAGTGAAGGACAAGAGGATAATCTCCACGGGCTACAACGGCACGCCGCGCGGAATCAGGAACTGCGACGAGGGCGGCTGCCAGCGCTGCAACTCCTTTGCGGACAGCGGCACCAAGCTTGACGAGTGCGTGTGCTCGCACGGCGAGGAGAACGCGATAGTGCAGGCGTCCTACCACGGGATTTCCATCAAGGACTCGACAATCTACACCACGTTCTCGCCCTGCCTGTTCTGCACGAAACTCATCATCAACTCGGGCATCAAGGAAGTGGTGTTCAATGCAGACTATCCGATGTCCGATGTGCCCATGTGGCTCCTCAAGGAGGCGG
>JBAZBT010000046.1:0-7820 GCA_041671345.1 Candidatus Micrarchaeia archaeon | reverse complement strand
CCTCTGCACGCCCGGCCAGTGCTTCTGCCTGTCCGACGTCCTTTGGAAGCCGGTGTAGGAAAGCCCGGCTTTCTTCGCCATGCCCTCGAAAATTGCGGAATTTTTCGCGCAGAGCTCCTCCACGCCAATGCCGAGCTTTTCGGCAGCCTGCACGTTTTTCAGGCTGTTCTCGTCCGCGCCCGTCACCAGCGCAACATCATTGCCGAGCAGCCGCTGGTAGCGCGCAATCGCATCGGTCTGCACGAACTCCAGCACATGCCCCAGGTGCGGCGCGGCATTGACGTACGGAATCGCGGTGGTAAGGTAGAATTTTGCCATGGAAATCACGTTACAGGTTTGGAGGCGGATGCATTAAAACACTTGGTGCCGGCGCAGCCCGCGCGGGGCGCCGAATTCTTTTTAGGAATATGCGGCAATATCCCGCGCCATGGCAAATCCGCAATCACCGCTGCTTTTCCGCGCCCGCCCTGCACTTGTGACGCTCCAAGGGCTGGTCAAATCCAAGGTCGAGCACCTTTTCCGCAATTCCCGCCGCTATGGCTTCGACCCGGCGCAAGGCCCTGGCGTGGAGGGCCATGTGAAAAACAATACGCTTTATCTTGCAATCAATCCTGCGCGGCACCTTTCCTGCCGCCTGGAAAGGGGGGCGGAGCCGCGCGTGGAGCTTGGCGCGCTTGCCAGGGGCCATTGGAAGGATGTGGACGCGCACGTCTGGATTTCCGCGGACAGGCCGTCTCCCGGCGAGGCTTTCCCGGCAGCGCCGGAGTTCAGGGAAATAGGGGCGCATGGCCGCCTTGCCGCGCGCATGAATGAAGTGCGCCAAAACTCCGGCAACGAAACGATTGGAATGTCCTGCGACCTCTCCCTCGCCAACGGATTCCTCCGCGAGGCATCAGTGCTTTCGGTTGACATGGTGCAGTTCAGGGCTTGAAACCGCAAATGCGCACCTATTTTTATCCGTTTTGCACAAGAACCCATTGTGGTTAATTGAGGCAAATCCATCTTACCAAGCAGCACGGCGCATTCCGCAGGCTCGCAGCGAAGGCGGCAAGGCCTGCGCTCGTTTTCCTCGCCGCAGCGGTGCTGGCGGCAGGCATAATCTCATCCGACCTGCGAAGCGGCCCTGTTCGCGCAGGCACCCTGCCTGCCCACCTTCGCCGCTTCACACCCACGCTTGGCATCAAGGGCGTGCCTGATTCTGTTTTTGTCCCGTTCGGCAGCGGCTTTACGCTCGGTGGCGCGCCATACAGCATGGCATTTGACATCCTTGGAAAGGCATGCATTGCGAACTGCTGCTGCCAGTTCATCCTGGTCCGGAGCCAGACCACTGGCCATCCACTCCTCATGAAAGACCCTTTGACAGGCAAGGAATCGGAATATGCCTTTTGGCAGTTTGCAGTGACTGCGCGCGATGGCCCCATAAAAATAAGGGTGGATGGCAAGGACACGCTCGTGAAAAACCTGATTTTCCGCGCAAAGCTCGTGGAAGGCGGCTGGATGATCGCTCATCAAATCCTGGACATTTCGTGGAGCGAGACAAAAGCCAGCGGCGTGTGGGGCAGGTTTGCGGGCGTGCCGTTATTCGTGAAATAAGCCGCCTGGGCGCCGCATGCTTTTTAAACACGTGCCTGCAGAAAAGGCAACATTGAAAGGAGGGAATATCATGCATCAATATGGCGCCATCAGAGTCAACTCAAGCTCGCAGCTGAATACATCCGTCATATCCGCAATCCTGCAGCCATGTTTCCAAAATCTATTTGTGAATTCCAAAAAAGCAAATTTTTTCACCCTGCGGGAACAGTTCTGCGTCGGCGCGGTCAAGGGCAATCGCCTGGTCCTAGGCATGTCAGCGATGAAAGGCAATGCGCTGGGCGAATTCAGGATTGATTATAACCTGAAAAATAACGCATTCCAAATAAAACCTGGGCACGTTGACCTTACCCAAATAGGCAAGCACGATTTCTATTTTTTCGTCTATCCGGAAAGCCTCCCAACCGCGCATCAGCCCTCTGTCCATCGCGCAACGGAATTGCTCACCCGCGCATATCCCACTGGCGCCATAAGCACCGATGCCCGAGTCGGGCAAGCCAACCTGAAAAATGATCTTGCAAGAACGCATCTCACGCTGCTTATTGAAACCATGGTATCGGCTGGGGATCGCACTGTTTATTGAAACAGCAGCGGCGGTCGCATATGACTAACCGGCATCCCGCTTCGGAAAGCTATTTATATCCTATCATGGATTAACTTCCCCCCTTCAGCGCGCGTTTTTTGCGGGCGGGGGGATTTGGTGGGAAAAGCATGCCTTCAGACGTCGACATCTCATCCTACGTGGAAAAATTCGAGTCTTTTTACGGTGACGCACTCAGGGAAAAGATAAACAGGCTGCTCACCGACTACCCTGTGCAGAAAAGCCTTCTTGTGGACTTCGAGGACCTGGAAAAATACGACCGCGAGCTTGCGGACATACTGGTGAAGCAGCCCGACACGCTCATAAACGCGGCAGAGCTTGCCCTCGTGCAGTCGCAGGAAGTGGTCTTCAAGAATGCGCACCCCGACGTGGCGTTCGAGCCGCATGTGCGCTTCTTCAACCTGCCGGACTCGGGCCTTCTCATACAGGACATAAGCTCGAGGAACATCCGCGAGCTCGTCTCGGTGAAGGGCGTGGTGACCAAGCGCGGCCCCATCCTGCACAGGGTGAAAGTCGCCGTTTACAAATGCCAGATGTGCGACGCCACCACCAAGGTGCCCATGACGAAAAACGCACAGGTGCCGCAAGTATGCTCGGAGTGCAAGCGCCGCGCGCTCAAGCTCGAGGAGGAAGACTCGTATTTCGTGGACGTGCAGAAGGCCGAGGCGCAGGAACTGCTTGAGCGGCTGACGGGCGGCGCGCCCGCGGCGACCATCACGCTTTGGATGGAGGACGACCTGGTGAACAAGGTGACGCCCGGCGACACCATTGAAATCACCGGCGTGATGCGCCTCATCCCCCCTGCAAAGCCCAGGAACGGCGCGGGAGGGGAAGGCACGCAGATATACACGCGCTACATCGACGTGGTGAATGCCAAGAAGACGCAGAAGGACTTCGAGGAAATCGAGACCACGAAGGAGGACGAGGCGCGCATACGCGAGCTTGCGACCGACCCGAAAATCTATGAAAAGATGTATGCCTCGGTGGCGCAGGGCATCTACGGGCACAGCGAAGTGAAGGAAGCGCTCACCCTCCAGCTTTTCGGCGGCACCAAGGACAAGTTCATTCCCGGCGGCGCGCCCATCAGGAACGACATCCACATCCTCCTCATCGGCGACCCGGGGTCGGCAAAAACGCGTTTCCTGCAGTACGTGAAGGACCTGGCGCCGAAGGGGATATTCGTGTCCGGAAAATCCGTGACCGGCGTGGGGCTGACCGCATCGGCGGAAAAGGACGACCTGGGCGACGGCGGCTGGACGCTGAAGGCGGGTGCATTGGTCATCGCGTCGGGAGGCATCGCCTCCGTGGACGAGTTTGACAAGATAGACGAGGGCGAGCGCGCGGCAATGCACGAAGTGATGGAAAGCCAAACGGTGTCTGTTGCAAAGGCGGGGATTGTCGCGCAATTCAAGGCAAAGACGTCCATCCTCGCGGCTGCGAACCCCAAGTTCGGGCGCTTCGACCCCAACCAGCTCCCGGGCAAGCAGTTCGACATCCCGCCCACAATCCTGTCGAGGTTCGACCTCATCTTCCCCATCATCGACGTGATGGACGAGACGAAGGACGCCGCGCTTGCGGACTTCATGCTCAAGACCCACCGCGCAGGCTCGGAGTCCGCGGACAAGGCAAAAGTGGACCCGGACATCATCCCCAAATCCTTCATGCGGAAATACATCTCGTACGCGCGCCAGCATTTCCGCCCGCGCCTCACCGACGCGGCGATGAAAAAGATAAAGGACTTCTACGTGGAGCTGCGCAGGATGGGCAAGGCCGAGGGCGCGGTGCCAATCACGCCAAGGCAGATTGAGGGCCTCGTGCGCCTGTCCGAGGCGTCGGCAAAGCTTAGGCTTTCCGAGACCGTGGATGAATCCGACGCCGAGCGCGCCATCCACCTGACGCAGTACGTGCTCGAGAAGGTGAGCCGCGACAGGGAAACCGGGAAGCTCGACATAGACATCATCGCGACCGGCAAGCCAAAGAGCCAGGTGGACAAGATAAACGCCATCATGGGCATCGCGCTCCGCATACAGACGCAGCTCGGCGCCATAGAGGTGGTGCGCCTCGTGGGGCAGGCAACCGACGAGGGCGTGGCGGACGAAATGACGGTGAGGCGCATGGTGGACGACCTCATCTACAAAGGCGAGCTCTACAAGATAAAGCCGGGGTTCGTCAAGATTGTGAACCAGGTGGGGTAAGCCCGCCGCATAATGGTTTTCGCCGTGTGCGTGGCAAGCTTTATAAAAATATTAACACTATCTATAACTGGTCCCCATGCACATAAGCTTCCACCGCAAAATCGCATTGCTGGCCAAAGGCGAGCTTTGGAGCGAGCAGTCCAAGCCCGGCAGCATCGCATGGCAGAGGCGCACCTCCGAGGACATCACGGACAGGATGCTTCTCCAGTCCTATTTCATACGCGAAAGCGGCAAGACCGAGATACGCTCGGAAATCGTGAAAAACACCTCGCAGCTCCTTTGCTTTGTCAAGGAAACCGTGAGCGCCATGGGCAGGAAGGAGCAGCTGCTCGGGGGCGGGAAATACAAAATCAGCCTGGCATGCGAAAACGGCAGCAATTTCTCGCACTGCTCGCCCGTGCTGACGCTGAGCGACCGCGTGCGCATGGAAGTGTTTGAAAGGCCGGACGGCACGCTGGTGGCGTATGGCGCCAAGCCGCTGGAAGCCACGTTCGCAAAATGCCTCCGCATAGGGGGCTATGTCCCGCTGCCCGCCCCGGAATACATCCCGCCCGAGGAAGCGTTTGGCAGGCTGGAGAGGCTGAAGCAGCACCTCGAGGGCAGGGTCGACCTCGGCGCGGCAGGGAAGAACGAGCGGGCTGCCGACCTGGCCGCATTGGAACGCGTCCTGAGAAGCACGCAGCGCATCAGGGCCGAGGAATACGCCGAAGGCAGCGACGGCGGCAGGCGCGCAGACAAGGAAATGAAGGAGGTCGAGGGGCTCGTCTCCAAGATAAAGGCCGCAAACGAAAGGAACGCATCCCAGGCCAGCGCCGAGTTTTCCAGGATATACGATTCGGCCATGCCCTACTCGTCCAACAAGGAATGGAAGCTCGAGCCTGCCGACGCCGAGCTGCTTGCGCAGATGATTGACCAGCACGGCAGCAGGGCGGCAAAGGAGAGCCTCGCCGCATTCATAGGCGCCTACAGCGACGAGCTGGAAAAGAACATGCAGGCCGCGCCATTGCAGCCCCAGCTGTCCGATTTCCTGCGCCTTGCGAAAATAGCCGTTTTTTATGCCGTCTCCAAGGCCACGGGCGAGAACGCGCCGGACGGGAAGATTGCGTCCATGAGCGACCAGCTCATCGAGCTTAACGGCTGCATTTCCCGCATAACGCTGCTGGCGTCCGAGCTCGAAGGCCTGAATTTCGCATTCGACTCGGGCAGGATTTCCGCAAAGCGGGACAAGGCCGAGGCATTCAAGGCAATCTGCGAAATCTGCGGCAAAAGGAAGGACATTTACAACGAGCTTGAGAGGATGAAAGCGGGGCTTGGAAGCCTCCCGTATTCCCTTTCCGACAAGAGCCTGCCGAAGCCTGAGCGGAAAATGAACGACTACATGCGCAAGCTCTCGGCAGTGATCCCCATGACCGCCGCGCACAATTTTGTGCGCACCTCCAAGGGGGAGGCGGCCCTCTGGAAGGGCTTCCTAGCCGCCCATTCCGCCCTCCTCAGGTCATCGTCCGCCGAGCATTACCCTAAAATCGCGGCAAGCATAGGCGGCTTTGCCAAGGCGATAGACGACGAGCGGGCGCCCTGCGGGATAACGGGCGAGCGCGGCATCAAGATGGTGCTGCGCACATACGAAAAGGAGATAATCCGGCACGTCAAGAGCATGGAAAAATACGCCCCCGCGCGCGCAAGCGCGCTGCGCGGGATGCTGGACGACACCGCGTCCCACCTGCTTTACAAGCTCGGCGGCGTGCAGGTGCTTTCCGCTTCCCTCGGTTTCCACATCACCGCCGAGCGCATCCTCATCGAGAAGCCGGCTGCCGGCGGCAGCGCGCCCCTCTTGGGGCTGGTGGGGCAGAACAGGCAGCTATTCTCCATCCTGGACAAGTATGGCATGACGGAGCAGGTGCTCGAGCACATAGACCGCTTCAACCACTTCGAGCCCAACGCGCTCGACTCCGACCCGGACTTTGAAAAGCTGGTGGAGTCCGGCTCCACGGGCAGGGTGCTGAACATTTCCTACAGCCATTATGCCGGCTTTGCCGACGGGCAGAACGGCGCGGGCGCGATATTCACATCCATGAAAAACCAGGACTCGTTCATGGGCGGGCTGTTTGACCATGGATTGTACCCCGACCTGTCCGAGGCGGAGCTCGCAAAAATCGTCAACCTCGACTACGGGGACAAGGCATACCTGGATTATGAAGGCAAGCGCTATTGCGTGGAAGCCAAGCCGGACGGGCTGAAGCTCTACCCCCAGCAGCTCAAGATTGCCGTGGTTTCCAAGAAATTCGCGCACACGCTCAAGCTGCCGAACGGCATCCCGGATTACGCAGACTCGGAATTCGACGACCACTCCACGGACGAAATCCTTTTCGGGGCGAAGGAGCCGCTTGACAGCTACCTTTCCGGGCTCGGCGGCGCATACGGCGCAGGCGCCAAGTCGCTGGAAGCGGCGTACGCCACCCTCGCGGGCGCCTATCTTGGCAACATCTCCGAGTACAACCATCTTCGCCGCATGATGGCGGACGACGGCACATATGAATTCCTGGCGTCATTCGCCCTCAAGCAGCGCAAGCTGAACGGCGCCATATTCATCTCGAAAAGCGGCGAAATCACCTACAACGACCCCTCACGGCTCGGCGGCGTGAACAACCTGCTGAAGGGCGCGGGGATGTCCGATGAGCAGATGGAGTACTACCTGGGGAGGGTGGGCTGGTACCTGAAGCTTTCGCCCGCGCGCATCATGCTGCACGCCATGCACTCGCGCAAGGTGGAATGGGCGCTTGAGTGCGCTGAAAAAATCGCCAAGTTCTGATTTGCCGTTCCGCGTTTCGCAAGAGTTTTAAACCCATTCATGCCAATAGCATAAACGTCTTCTGACAGCAGAGCTTGGGGTGGATAACATGAAAATAGGAAACATTCTCTCAGCCAAGGGGCTCGCGTTTGTGATGCTTTTCTCGCTTCTCGTGCTTGCGGCGGACAGCGTGAACTTCTCGCCAATGCTTGGCGGCCCGGCCAACAAGTCGTTCACGCTATTCCAGTTCATGGGCCCCATCGCAGGCGGCTTCCTGGGCGCAGGCGTGGGCGTGCTCTCCGTGCTGCTCGCCGAGGTCATCTCGTTCTTCTGGCTGGGCAAAGGCGTGAACATGCTCAATATGCTGCTCCTTGCCCCTATGCTGGCGGCAACCGCCTACTTCGCCCTGTACTCCCGCGGAAAGTTCGCGGGCGCGCTCGTGTCCCTCGTTTGCATGGCGGCGTTCATCGCGCACCCGGTCGGGCAGCAGGCGTGGGCTTACTCGCTTTACTGGCTCATCCCCGCAATCGCGCTCGCGCTGCCCGAGCACCTGCTCCTGCGCTCGCTCGGAAGCACGTTCACCGCGCACGCGATAGGCGGCGTGATTTGGATATATTCGTTCCCCTCCACGCCTGCGTTCTGGATG
>JBAZBT010000045.1:0-7882 GCA_041671345.1 Candidatus Micrarchaeia archaeon | reverse complement strand
CTTCGCCTCGTTGGCGTCGGCGCCTGCTGCCTTGAGGACAGAGAGGAGCGAATCCTTGGTTATTTCCTTGCCTGCTCCCTGAAGGAGAAGGGCTGCGTGCAGATACGGGTCAATTTTCGTCATATTAATTACCTCCTACATTCTCACTGTTTTCCAGCTGGCGCAGCCGCGGTAGAAGCGTCCGCGGGTGCGTTTGACTGCGAGTCCAGATTCCCGGCTTTCGTGCCAAGCATGTTGCCAAGCACCACGGCCTGCGTCAGAAGCATCTCGGTCGATGCGGCCGAGTACACGCCGCCGTTTATCGCCATGTTCCTGCCCTGCGCGTATGCGCTTGACAGGAGCGCGCCGATGTTCTGCGAAGTCGGGAAGGATGCGTTGTATGACACGTTGAAGCTCTGCGCGAGCGAGGACACCAGGTCGGCCCGGAGCTGGTGCTCGTCGATGTCGAGGATGGAGCCCGTGTAGGTGAATTTGCCGTCGTATGCGGCCACCATGTTCACCATCGCCTCGAAAGGCAGGATGCCCAGCTTCTGGAGCGCCTTGCAGACGTTGTCCGTAATCTTTGCGCCCTTCTTGGCGACCACGGAGTCCTTTGCGATTATGATTTTTCCGCCCTTTATCTGGGCGTTTATCCCGGCGCCCTTGAGCTCGGAAAGCGCAGGCCCGGGCATGAGGTCGGTTTCGCCCTCGGGCACGATGATGTCGAAAGGCGCGAGCATGCCCGGCTTTGCGGCCACGTTGGCCTTGTTGTCCTTGAAGAACTTGAACAGCTGGTAGGGGGACATGCTGGTGAACACCAGCGCAGTGGGGAAATCGATGTGCCCCGAAAGCTCCTTGCCCTTCTTCGACGCGTCAAGCGCGCGGATGAGGGTGGAGTTCTTCGCGACCACGAAGTCCGCCTTGCCGCGCAGCTGCTTCTTGCTCTTCTGGAGAATCCGGTCCGGGAGGTTCCTGATGTTAAGGAGCGCGACGTTTGGGTACTGGCCCGCCACCTTGGCGATTGCAAGCACGTTTTCGCGCTTTCCCGCGATTGCAACGCTTTCCTTCTTCTCGCGGACTGCTTTCATTTTTTTCTTTGTCATCATAAACACCCTTATGCAATCTTGACAGGCGCGCCCATCGTAAGCTTCACATACACGGACTTGATGTTCGGCTCGGTCGCCCTTGCCTGCACCTTGTCAAACACCGCGTTGAAATTTTCCACGAGGTCGGCGACAGGCATTGCCTCGCTGCCTATGAGGCACTGCGCCACCGGGAGATACTTGCCCTTGGAGACCATGCGCACGCGGCTCTTTGCCTGCGCGATTGCGTCCTTGACGTTGCCCACCACGGGGCGCGGGAGCCTTCCTCGAGCGCCGAGCACCTGGCCCAGCGACTTTCCGACCTGTATCATCAGGCTTGGCTGCGCGATGAATTCGCATGATTTTGACATGATTGCAAGCTTGCCCTTGTCAGCCGCAAGCTTCTGTATGCCTGCGCCGTCGATTACCTCGTCGGCGCCGCCGTTCTTCGCGTCAAGCGCCATCTGCCCGTCCGCGAACGCAACCACTTTTTGCTCCTTGCCCTTGCCCCTTGGCAGTATGATGTCAAGGTTCAGGCGGTTTTCAGCCTTGGTGAAGTCGATGCCGCGGAAGTTCACCATTATCTCCAGTGATTGCGTGAACTTGCGCTTGCCCTTTGCTTCCAAGGCTTTGCTTATTGCTTCGGTTATCGTCCTTTTGTCCATGTAAGTCCCTCCCAATCCGAAAGGATTGGTATCCGGCGGGAAAAGCCGTTTGTGTTTGTCTTCGTCTGTGGCATCCATTAAACATGGAAATGGTTAAAAAGGTTGCTAAGGCCCGCGCGTTTTATTGCGCGCCTTGCCCCCTGGCCTTCTCCAGCACGCCCATTATCCATTCCGCGCGCTCCAACACGTCGAATTTGGGGAATCCGATGTTGAAGGCGGCGGCTGCAATGAGGTCTGCGCAGCCCATGATGCCGCCCATCATGGCAGGCACTGTGCCAGGGAGGCGGATGCAGAAAAACAGCGAGCCCGCGCCAAGCACGCCCAGAAGGGTTGTGGTTGCAATCCGGACCAGCCTTGCAGTGCGCATGTAGGCGGCAGCCACGCTTTCCGCTTTTTCAGGCGTGATGGTGCCGCACAGCGCATGGGCGCAGGACGCCGTCCTGCGGTTGTCTTCCAGTTCCATGCGCCCGCCCCTGCCAAGCTTTGCGGAATAAACCGGCGGCTTTTTGGCGCCAGGCTCGGACTGGTAATCGAACCGGCTGAGAGTGCTGAATATCCGCTCGGCCTCGCGCATGTTTTGCACGCTTTCATGCAGGCGCGCCCATCTTGCGCTGAAGATGCGCGCCGGATTGGAAGGGAGGCTGCGCGCGGGGAGCATGGATGGCCGTGCCCGGGTTGTTTTCAATTCCATCCTGCCGCCTCAACGCCTGCTTTTTTTCTTCGCCTTCTTCCTTGCATGCGCGCGCGCTTTCTTTTGCTTCGCCTTTGCAGCTATTTTCGTGATGCCGATGGGCATGATGGGCGCCTCGGCCTTCCTGTCCGAGGCTGGGATGTGCGTGCGCGCGGGAAGGCTCTCCGTCCTGCCGCCTATCACCTGCGCTATCATTGAGGCGACCTGCGAGCGGTTGGACGAGATGTCGGAGAGCGCGGTGAACGTTTCCGCGTGCGCCTCGAATTTCTCGGAGCCCTCGGGCGCGCGCGCCTGGGTCTCGAACAGGTAGGAAATCTTCTTGCCCTCCTCGAAGAGCGACTCGAGCTTCCGCCGCTCGTCCGCGATTCTCGTGTCGATGTCGGATTCCATCCGCTTTGCCTGGCCGAACTCGAACGAGTAGCTCTCGGTGAGCGCGCGAAGCTCGCGGAGGTAGCGGCGCACGAAATTCGCCTCGACGGACTCGCGCAGCGTCTCGAATTCGCGGTTGCCGTTCTTGATGTAATCGTCAATCTCGAGCATCCTTGCGTCGTAGTCCTTGCGGATGCTGCCTGCGTATTCCTCTATCTGGCGCATTTGCCCCATCTGGCGCTCAAGGTCCGAAAGCACGCGCTTGGCGGACGCCACCTCGCGCTTCATCTCGGTGATGGACTCGCTTATCTCGCCGCGGAGCGCGCGCAGGCCGTTTGCGTGGGTTTCTGCCGACGCCAGCCTTTCGGCCTGCTCGGAAAGCGCCGCGCGGGCAGACGACACCCTGCTTGAAGCTTCCTCTTCCATCTCCTCTATGCGGCCCATGGTGCCGTGGAGCTCGCCTGACATTGCAGAGTGGCGCGAGAGCTCCTCGCGGCTCTGCTCAAGTATGATTTCCATTTTCTCGCGCTCTTCCGCAAGCTGTTTCCCAGATTCCTCAAGAAGGGCGCACGCCTCGTCGTAGGCGCGGCGCATGTCGCCGTGCGCCTTGATGGACGAGGCCTGCACTTTTTCAACCGAGCTTATTTGCGCGGGCAGGCCGGCCGCGTTTTTCTGAAGGTTTGCGACCTTGCCTTGCACGTGCAGCACGCGGTCGGAGATTGTCTCAAGCTCGGACTCGAGCCTGTTCTGGAGCGGGAGGTAATGGTCGGACAGGAGCTTTTCCTTTTCCTGCCGGAGCGCGTCTATCTCGCGCGCCTGGCGCTCAATGCGCTTCATCTGGCGCTCAATCCTCTCTGAAAACTGGAGCGTGACGCCGCTTATCTCGACGGGAGCGGGCCGTTTCATCTTCTCGATTTTCACCGGCTTCGCCCCGGCGTAGCGGAACCTGGGGCGGATGGCGCCCTTTGCCGGGAGGCTGGTGCCGCGCTGCGCAGCATCGTAGCCGCGCGCGCCTTCGCGCCCAGGCCATTCGCCTTCGCGCCCTTGCCCCTCGGCCTCGCGCCCCTGCTCGGCTTTCCAGCTTTCGCGCGCATGCAAGTCAGGGACAATCTTTCGCGCCTCTTCCTCGATTGCGAGCGCTTCGTCCTTTGCAATCCCTTCCTTTTCCCAAGCAGGCCCGTGCTCGAAAGCGGGCTTTGGGAGGATTTCGGTTGCAATCGCCTCCTCGTTCTCCCTTGCCTCGCGCCTGATGGCGTCGACGAGGTTCTCGCCCCCCGGTGCGCGGCCGGGCTTGGGCCCGCCCATGCGCGCCAAGCGTGAATCCGACACGTCGACTGCGGATGGGGCCGGGACTTCGCTTTTGGCAATTGGCAGCGCGGGCTTTTTCCCGGAATGGCCGGCGGCGGCATCATCCTCGCGCTGGTGCGCGATTTTTATTTCCGCCTCGAAAAGGGCCTCCCTGCCGACATCTATTGCCGAATGGGAAACGCCAGGCGTGTTTTTTTTCTCGTCCGCTGCGCTTATCCATGAAGCATGGATTCCGTTGAAGCGGTTTTCAATCCTGGCCTGCCCGGAGTTCTCGAGCACGTGGAGCCACTTGACCACGTCGCGCTCGCGCATGCCGCAAATGGATGCGAGCCTGCCTGCGCTGATGGGCTCGCTTGCACCCTTCAGGGTCGAGAGGAGAACGTCAAAATGCGTTTCTATGATGTGTTCCTCCCCCATAATACCCCCTAGGATGGCCGTCCTTTGAACGGAGATTGGCGAATGGTGAAGCTCCCGCACATCTTGAGCCCGGCGCGCCTGAATGCGTCCATGAGGAACGGCACGTTCGCCTTTGCGATGTCGACGGTGAAGACTTCCTGGCCCTTGTGTATCCTTGCAGCGCGGTCGGTTGCCCTGCCGTACGCCTTGCGCATGCCTTTCTGGAGACGGTCGGCCCCCGCGCCCGCAATCATCTTGTTTTCGCGGATGACGTTGTGCGGGTACACGCGCACCTTGAAGAAGTATTGGTTGAGGATTGTTTTCTCCAGGTACTTGTTGGCGGCCTGCCTTCCCGCCTCGAGCGAGTTGTCGCGCAGCTGCACGTCGTAGTCGGCCACCATGTCGTACGTGTAGTCGTACTTGCCATGGCGGTCGCCCATCTCGTAGACGAGTAGCGACAGGTGGGGCATTGCCTTGACGAATGACTTGCGGGGCCTTCTCTTCGAGTAGCGGGCCCACGGCTTCTTTTCAAGCGTCCTGCATGTTTTTGCCGGTCTAAGTCCCATAATGACACCTCAGTGAACTCCACATGCGCGCATTTGCAGCGCATTTGATAAGTAGGAGTGCCTGAGATACTTCCGAACTGTTTAATAATCTTACCGTAGCGGGCGAACGTTTGGCGCCGCTGCGGGCAATTGCACGAATTGCCCTCTTTTCTCCCAACGAAGCCAAAATGTGTACGGAAGTGTATTTAAATGCTGCAGCCGGCTTTCCGGCGCTTGCCGCCTGGCAGGGCGGAACGGCGATGATATTAAAACGGTTGTGAGGCAGAATCATGCGCGTGGCAACATGGACGGGAAACCTCCTGAGCGCCTGATGATTCCCGATGCGGAAAGCGGCAACGCGCACAGGCTCACCGTGCAGCTCATGGCGGGCCTCAACCTTAGCATGGGAAAGGACGCCACGAGCAGGCTGGGCGAGTTCAACGTCAGGCACAGCTCGTCGCACTTGATGCACACCCTCATATTTTCCGTGAAGGACAGGCCGGCGGGGGGCATTACTTTCTGGCTGGATGATGCCGGAGCCGGCGTTGCCGCTGTTTCGATTTTGGCCCTGCACGGCGCGGGCGGAGCGCCGAGGCTTCCCCAGCCCGCGGTTGCTTACCTGGAGAGCATCAGGAGGATTGCGAGGAAGCACCACGAGGCATCGTTCATGAAAGGCCCGGGCGCGAGGAAAAATCCGCCGCAGCAGGCGCGCATGCGCTAGCCCCTTCTTTCCTTTTCCAGAAGCAGCTTTTTTTTCGCAACCCCGCCCTTCGCGGAATATCCGCCAAGCCACTCCGCGGTCATCGTCTGGCGCACCAGACGATGGCGCCCCTTTTTGCCTCGCAAAAAGCGGCCGCCCCTCACCACGCGATGGCACGGGATGGCGGGCGCGAGCGGGTTGATGGCAAGCGCATTGCCCACCGCGCGCGCGGCGCGCGGCTTGCCGATTGCATGCGCAATTTGCGAATATGTCCTTGTTTGCCCCCTTGGTATGCGCGCGCACTCGAGAAGCACGCTGCGCTGGAAGGGCGTGAGGCGCGCAAGCGCGGAGTTTTGCTTTGCTGTGAGGCGCATGGCAGGACTTCGAAAAGATTGTTTAAAAGCGTTTCCACACAGATTACAACAAACATTCGCTTAACCTTAGCCAGGATGACAATATGGAAACCGCAACACTGCAAAGCCAGGCGCCAAAAACACCCGCGCATGCCAGCCGCCCTGTGGGCGCCAACGTCTTTTGCTCCATTGCGATGGCGGTCAACAGCACAATAATGAAAGAGGGGCCGAGGCGCCGGCAAGCGGCCGCCGCGGGCGCGCCCGGGGCGGCACGGAAGAACAGGAAACGCGGGGAATCGCTGGGCATCGGCAGGAATTTCCTTGCGGAATATGAAAAAATCCTCAGGGAAAACAACGGGCGGCTGCCGGAGCGGAAAGACCTCAAGAGGCAGGGGCACGGGGATTGGCTCAACGAAATGTACAGGAGGAAAATCGGCCTGAACCAGCTGAGGAAAATAATCGGGTGCAAGTCAAGCAGGCGGATAGGCGAGGATTCGCTCAGCAGCATCGGCGTCCTGGTGCCAAGGCTGAAGGAAATGATGCAAAACGAGGGGTTGCAGCTGCTCCCTGATTCGCATTGGAAGGGCTGGAAAGATAAGTATTCGCCTGAAATGGGCGCGATATCGAGGAACGGGGGGCTGCACAAGCTTCGCGAGATTGCCGGCCCGGCATCGCTCGGCGCGCCCGCCGTCGATTATTACAGGGACTGGAACAATGCAAAAGCGGGGCTGGCCGCGGTCATAGAAAAAAAATATTGGCTGCCGCCCATCGGCCAGGTGCTCTGCAATCCGAGGAATGAATTGCTTGTCCAGTCAGTATATGCATTCCACGGGAACTGGTGGGAGGCGCGGATGCGCCTTGAGGCGGAAGGGCTTGCGCCGGCCGCATACGTGCACTGCGAGAGCAAGGGCAGGCCATTGAGCGACCCGGAGGTCATCCTGCGGATTGCCAGGAAGCTTGCGGAAAGGAACGGCGGGGCCGTGCCTGGCGCAAAAACGCTCAAGAGGATGGGGCTTTTCCACCTGGCAAGCCCGATAACCGTGAATGGCGGCTGCAAGAAGCTCACAGAAATCATACGTTTTGAATCAGCCGCGGACTAGCAAATGGTAGAACCCGTCGTCCTCCTCTATGCCGTCGTCCTCTTTTTTCCTGGGAACGTAGTCCAGCTTTCCGCCCTCGTCCGTGAATTCAAGCTGCATGCCAAGCACCCGCTCGCAGTATGCTTTTTGCGGCTCCACCTGCGAGGATATGCCCTGTGCGGCAAGCGCGGAGGAAAGCTGCAGGAAGTTCAGGTCCACGGTTACCTGCGCCCCATACTCCCGCGCGACCAGGCGGTTCCATTCCGCCACGGGCATGGAGAATATGTCGTCCGCGGTGTAGAAGCCATAGTCGAAAACGTCAATGCGGAAGTTGCCCTTGCCGCATCCGCAGAGCGCGAGCATGAATTTCTCGGCAACGAATGAGAACGGGATTTGCCTGCCGTCCTCTATGCGCGAGAGGAATTTCTGCACAAAGACGTTGGAAGTGGGCGAGCTGTCCCCTTTGCGGGCATATATTTCGGCAGGAAGGTCGGAGAGGAGCTCGTTTATCCTGCAGTAGTCGAATGGCAATGAAGGAAGCTCCTGCGCGGCGTCGAAAACATGGAACTCGCAAATGCTTGCGTGAGGGGCAAGGTTTTTGCGCGCGTCCGCAATCATTTTTTCCGAGATATCGAACATGTGGCAGCGGACGCGGCCGTAAAGCGCAGGCGCGCGCTTTTTCACCTCGCCAAGGAATGTTTTTGCAAAATCGCCC
>JBAZBT010000044.1:0-7957 GCA_041671345.1 Candidatus Micrarchaeia archaeon | reverse complement strand
GCGCTTGACGCTTCCCTTCCGAAAGGGCTGTCGCTCCGCGAGCACGTCGTGAAAGTCGTCTACGAGGAGCTCTCCGGCATGATGGGCGAGCGCTACGAGCCGAAAGTGGCGCCCAAGAAAATCCTCATGCTCGGGCTTTTCGGCTCAGGGAAAACCACGACTTGCGGCAAGGTGGCGCACTTCTACAAGAGCCGCGGCCTCTCGGTCGGCCTGATATCGTGCGATGTCGACCGCCCTGCCGCATACGAGCAGCTCCAGCAGCTCTCCAAGCAAACAGGCGCGGCGTTCTACGGAATCCAGGGCGAAACCGACGTGAAAAAAATTCTTGCGGACGCAAAAGTGCGCGCAAAGGAGGACGTGCTCATAGCGGACTCCGCAGGCCGAAGCGCGTTCGATTCCGTCCTTGTGGAGCAGCTCAAGACGATAAACGGGGATTTCCAGCCTGACGAGCGCTTCCTTGTGATATCCGCGGACATCGGGCAGGTGGCAGGCAAGCAGGCGTCGGAATTCCACGGCGCGGTGGGGCTTACCGGCGTGATAATCACCAAGCTCGACGGCAGCGGCAAGGGAGGCGGCGCGCTTTCCGCAGTCTCGTCATCGGGCGCCAAGGTCGCATTCATAGGCACGGGCGAGAAGATGGACGCGCTTGAGCCATTCGACGCGCAGAAATTCGTGGGAAGGCTCCTGGGCTTCCCCGACATCGGCGCCCTCCTCGAAAAAGTGAAGAAAATTGCCGACGAGCAAAACCTCCCCTCGGACATCGAGGACAAGCTCACGCTGCGCACATTTTACGAGCAGCTCAAGGCGGCAAAGAAGCTGGGCCCGCTCTCAGGGGTGTTTTCCATGCTGGGCGCGGCGGACGTTCCTGCCGACATGGTGAAAAACAGCGAGGGCAAGCTCAAGAAGTTCGAGTGCATCATCTCCTCCATGACTGCCGCGGAGCGCGAGGACGCGGAGCTTGTCAGGAAAAGCCGCACGAGGATTGAGCGCATCGCAGCCGGCTCAGGCACCAGGCCCGAGGACGTGCGCGACCTGCTCACGCAGTTCGAGCGCGTGAACGGCATGTTCACTTCCTTCAAGAAGAACCGCGGCTTCCGCAAGAAAATGGAAAAGATGATGAAGGGCGCGAACATCGACTTGGGCAAGCTGGGCGGCTAATAGCCCCCAATCGCTCCTTTCTTCGCCCGCGCCACCATCGCCACGCCCTCCACCAGCGCGCGGTAGGCGGCATTTTTCTCGGGAAGCGCGCCGGACAAATCCACTTTCTGCCCGTCATTGTACCTTGACATCATAATCTCCGCCGCGCTATCGCCCAGCGTTTCCATCACGAGCCTGTACGCGGCGTCCTTCCTCAGGTAGTAGCCGAATTCCTTCTTCCAAAGCGCGTCATAATCCTCCTTTCCGCCACTCAGCGTTGCGCGCGCAGCAAGATGCCCGCTCCGAAGCGCATAGGCAATGCCAAAACCCATGTACGGGTCCTGGAAGCCTGCGGCTTCCCCAACATAATATTTGCCGCCGATGAATGCGCTTTCCGGGATGCGCGATGAGGCCGAGCCTGCAAACGTCGCAATCTTTTTCCTGCCAGCCACGGCATCCGCAATTTCCTTCCTCTCTTTCATCGCCTTTGCATGCAGTTGCGCAAGCCTAGGGATGTGCGGCTTTGACACGCAGGTGACAAATTCAATTTCATCCTTGCCGACAGGCAATATGTACGAATACCACCCGCGCGGCGAGTATCTATCATCAAACATCACAAGCTGGCAGTCGCGCGGGAAATCGCTGTTCTCAAACACGCTGCCAAGCGCGGCAGAATCTGGCTCGCCTTTGCTCCCGGTTGCTACAATCTGCACGCCGCTCTCGCGTGCGCGCGAGTTGAACTCAAACTCCACGCCAAGCTTTTCAGCCTCTGAAAAAAGTGCGGCATCGAGCGTGCCGGCGCCATTTCCACGAAGGACAAACGGCATCTGGCTCCCCCTTGAACAGTCAAGCTCCACCTTCCGCTTCCTTGTGCAGATTATCGCGCGCGGGAAATAGTGGAACTTCACATTTGCCTGCAGGCCAAGCTGGGCCATGAATTTCTCCGGCGGCATGTAAAGGTAGCGCAGCCCCTGCAGGTTCGGGCAGAAGCGCATGCCAACGGCAGCGCGCCTCTCATGCACCTTGGCATTTTCCCCCGCGCGCGCAACATTTATCGCCGCGCAAAGCCCTGCGGGGCCTGCCCCTAGGATATTTATCTCCATAAAGACTACTCAAAGAGAAGCTTGAGGTAGAACAGCGGCGAAGAATACTCGTTTTTCGCCTTCTTGTTGGAAAGCGTGCCTGAAATCGCCTCGCGCGCCTTGGGGCTTTTCGCGGCTTTTCCAACCACGAAATTCAGCAGGAACTCGTGCTTGCCCAGCCGCTGCATCCTGTAGCTTTCCGAAAGCTCGTTCCACACCGCGTTCCAAAGCCTTTCATCATAGCGCGACAGGAATCGCTCGCTCGTGTCGCCGGCCACCAGCGCCTCGTATGCGACTTCCGCGGCAAGCTTGCCCGACAGCATGGCATTCCCAATCCCCTCTCCGGAGAACGGGTCCACCAGGCCTGCCGCATCGCCCACAAGGAGCACGTTCTCGGCGTGCACTTTCCTCTTTTTAGAGCCGAACGGCAGCTGCCATGCCTTGAGCGGCGACACCATCTTCGCGTTCGCAAACCTTTCCTTGAAAAGCGGGTTGTTCCTTGTGATGTCCCCCATCGCCTTGCCAAGGTCGGTGCCGTGCCTCTTCATGTCCCCCATCACCATCCCCACGCCGACATTCGCAATCCCGTTTTCCATGGGGAATATCCAGAAGTAGCCCGGCATTATGGACTTGACAAAGTGTATCTCCAGCTTGCCTTCCATGCCGGAAATGCCCGAGTAGTACGCACGGTATGCGATGCACGTGTGCTTGGGGTCGACTTCCGCGCCGCGGATTTCCCGCGCAACGACGGAGTTCACGCTGTCCGCGCCAATCACCATCTTCCCGCGGAACTCGTATTCCTTCCCGTCGGCGCCTTTTGCCAACACGCCTGCCGCCTTGCCGCCCTCCTTCACAAGCGCAGTCGCAGCCATGCCTTCCATCGTGTCGCAGCCCTTCTTTGCGTTCTGGAAAAGCAGATTGTCATATACCTGCCTCCTGCAGGTGTATCCCTTGCCTATGTGCTCCGAGCTCTTGCCGAACGAGATGGACGCGACCGAGCAGTCCGGGGAGGAGAAAAGCACGCCCGATATCTCGCCGTGGTCCGCCTTTTCGATAGCGTCCACGAGCCCGAGCTCGGCCAGCACCGAGAGCGACTTCCCTGAAATCGCGTCCCCGCACGTCTTGTCGCGCGGGAATTTTTCCTTTTCAATCAGGAGCACGCGCTTGCCCTTTTTCGAAAGGAGCGCCGCGGCAGTCGAGCCGCCCGGCCCCCCGCCGACTATTATGCAGTCATAGAATATGTTTTCGGACATTGCCTCACCAGATGTGTTCCCATCCATTTCACTTCATAACTAATAAAAAAGCACGCCCCCACGTTAAGCGCATGGCAAACAGCACGGTATTCTCGGGCGTCCGCGTGGTGTGGCTGGGCCACTCCAGCGTGCTTCTTGAGGCGGACGGGGTGAAAGTATACGTCGACCCGTTCGTGCTTCCCCGCGGCTACCCTCCCGCCGACATCATCCTCTATTCGCACGGGCACACCGACCACGCCGTTGCCGCGCCGTCCATCACCACGCCCCGCACCGTGCTCCTTGGCAACAACTGCCGCCTTCCCGTCCGCGTGATAGGGATAGGCGCAAAGGAAAAAGTGGGGGGCGTCACGATCGAGGCGGTCCACGCCTACAACATCGGGAAGCCCTACCACCCGCGCGACTCGGGCGCAGGCTTCATCATCCACTTCAAGTCCGCGCGCGTATACTTCGCTGGCGACACCGACGTCATCCCCGAGATGTCGGGCATCGACTGCGACATCGCGCTCCTCCCCATCGGCGGCACCTACACCATGGACGCAAAGGAGGCGGCCGAGGCGGTCGCGCGCATAAGGCCCAAGGTGGCAATCCCAATCCACTACAACTACCTCTCCGACACGCGCGCCGACCCGCTCGCATTCAAGTCCGCGGTGGACGCGAACCCTGGCAACAAGTGCGACGTGAGGATACTTGCGCCGTAGCCCGCCGCGCATTTTTCCCGCGCCTGCAGCCGCCTGCGCCGCGGCATCCCCCGCAAAATTCCCCGAAAAGCGCACCCGGCGATAAGCCTTTATACCTTGCACCTGAAATACGCCCGGTGATACCCTGCCAACGCCTTCATACAAGCAGCCAGCCATTGACGTTCACAAGCCAACCGAGCAGAACAAGCCCATCCTTTCCGAGCCAAAAAAGGCGCCTGCGCCTGACAAGCCCATGCTTTCATTCCTCCCGGCTGGCAGGGCAAGGGGCGCGGCGGAGCACCTCATCGCAGCCATAGTGGGCGCGCTTTTGATTTTCATCTTCTTCATGGTGTCCGAAGCGGCAGTGCAGCTCATGAAGGACACCCCGCTGATGTCCATCACGTTCGTGCCCGTGATATGCCTCCTTCCAGTGCTTGCCGGCGCGCTTGCGGTGATAGTGTTCGAGAGGCTGCGCAGGTCGCAGCCGGGCATGAAGCGCGGCGCGCTTGTGGGCGGGCTTGCCGGATTTTTCGGCGCATCGGCATCCGCGGTGCCGCTCATCGCGCTTGCAGTCCTCAACAAGAACCCGCTGGGCGACATGCTCTCGTCCTCCCTCCTGGTGGTGCTGGTCATGCTCGCAACAATCTGCCTTGACACCTTGCTTGCCGCGGCAGGCGGGGCGATTGTCGTGAAATTCACCTCATGATGCGCAGCCATGCGTTCTGTGGGAACACGCCGCGCACCATGACTTGCAAACAAGCTCATGGATTCGCTCTCCGGGATGCAAACAGGCTCTTCGAATTTTGATTTAGCCATAATCGCAGCCACCATCTCCATCCTCATCGGCGGCATATTGTTCGGAGTCGGGCTTGGCTTCGGGGCCAGGCGCATCAGGCTGGTTGGCGCGGAGGAAATCGGGCAGGGGATAATCTCGGCTGCGATGCTTGGCTGTCTCATCTCATTCGCCCTGCTGCTGCAATCCGCCTTCTCCTCACTTTCGCTTCCGGCGCCGCCTCCTTGCCCGCAAATCGCCTCGCCCCAGTCCTCGCCGCACGCATATCTTTCCTGCAACCTCGCAGCGCTCGAGCAGTCGCTCCGCGGGCTCGCGTCGCTGCTTTTCCGGGCATCCGACATCACGGGCTTTGCCTCCTCCCTCCAGCTTTCATTGGGCGTGGTGTCCGCCCAGCCATTCTTTGCGCTCCAAGCGCTTTCGCAGCAGCTTTCGGGCGCCTCCAACCTCCTCTACATGGCCTCCGCCCTCTCCTTCCTCGAGCTTGAGCTTTCGAATTTCATCCAGGCGTCCGCGCTCGCCGTTTTCCTCCCGGCAGGCCTCCTGCTCCGCACTTTTTTTGCCACGCGGAAGCTTGGCGCCGCGGCAATGGCAATCGCGATTGCGGCATACGCGGTCTACCCGCTCCTGTTCACCTACACGTTTTCAGTGGGCGGCGCGCAAAAAGAGCTTGCCGCAGCCTCGCAGGCAGCCTCGGCGTTTGACGGCAAGTTCGCATCGCTGCCCCTGCTTGAGCTTGACGAGACATCCGCCGTCAAGGAAAAAATCGACGAGCTCTCCTCGGGCGACTTCGGCGCGGAGGCGCAGCCCCTTCTCCCCTCAGCAATGCGCGCGCTTGCGCTTTCCCTTGCCGACCTTGCCATCTACCCGCTGCTCGCGCTTGCGGTTTCCATTGTCGCATCATTCGAGCTTTACCGCCTGCTTTCCGCGCCAATTTTCCTTCCCTACTTTTCCTCGGTTTAGCCTCCGGCGAGCCCAAAACGGCTGCGAAATCCGTCGTTAGCGCCGGTTTGCGGCTTCCTGAAAATCAAAAAAGACGAATCTCGTTGAGTGGGCAAAAACGTTTATATAGAGGCGTTTTCCCAAACCCTGCGGTGATGGCATGCAAAAAACACAGCCGCGTTTTCCCGCCCATGTGCGGGCGTTTGTAAAGGATATGCTGTCCGTCAACCCATCTGCAAGCATATACCAGATACTCCCCCTGTATGACAAGTACTACCATCAGCAGCGCAGGGTGGTGGACCGCGCAACGGCATTTTCCAAAAAGCTTCCAGACTGCGAGGACGGCGCGAAGCTTTGCATGGCAATACGGATTTACAACGAGGCGGTGGTCGGGCGCGTTTTCATGGCTTCCCCCCCTGCCCAGCCCGTGATAAACGAGTTCATGCGCTGCGCGCCCACGCCTACATTTCCCTGAGGCGCCTTACCCTTTCCCGGATGGGCGGGTGGGTGGAAAGCAGCCCTCCCATGGAAAGGGGATTGGCGAAATAAAGCGAGGCAGTGGCATCTGTGGCGCGCCGCACCACGGTGCCGGCCTTCCCCATCTTCTCAAGCGCCGATGCCAGCCCTTCGGGGTAGCGGGTGAGCTGCGCCCCGCTTGCGTCCGCCAGGTATTCCCGCTGGCGCGAAAGCGCCAGCCTCACAAGCTGGGATGCAATCGGCGCGATTATGATTATCGCGAGGCCGATGATGGCAAGCCCGCCGCCTCCGCCCCGCCCGCCCCTGTCGCTTCCCCTGCCCCAGAACATGGAGCGCAGGCCAAGGTCCGAAAGTATGGCTATGAGGCCCACCATGGCAACCGCGATGGTCGCCATGCGCGAATCGAAGTTCTTTATGTGCGAAAGCTCGTGCGCGGCAACCCCCTCAAGCTCGGCGCGGCTCATCATCGACACCAGCCCGGTCGTGAATGCCACCGACGCCTTCTCGGGCGACGTGCCGACCGCAAATGCATTCGGCGCAGGGTCGTCCATCACATACACTTTCGGCATGGGCACGCCCGCGGCGATGGAAAGCCCCTCCACGGTGTTGACGAGATATGGGAATTCCCCCTTCTTCGCCTCGCGCGCGCCTGAGACCGACAGCACCATCCTGTCGGCGGCGAAATAGGTGAGCGCGACGTACCCGCCAGAGAAAAGCGCGCCCATGGCAAAGCCAAGCGCGCTGTCTCCCAGGAATAGCACTGACGCGCCCCACACGGACGCCATGCACACCCCGAACACGAGCGCAATCAGCACGTACGAATTGCGCCGGTTCTCATCCATCCTGTCGTAAAAGCTTGCCATCCAACCCCCTGCCTATGCGCCTGCCAACCCAGTGGTGGAAGCCCGCCATCCGGGCCACCCCGCATCGCGCCTGTCCCTGCCGGCGCCTGCCGCCGCGGCATCAGGCAACCTCATCCAGCCTCCAGTAGCCATTCGGCGCAAGCGCGCTTATGTCCCATTTCCTTCCCCTCGCATTCTCCAAGATGCCGGCGTAGGCAATCATCGCGCCGTTGTCCGCGTTGTATTCCGGCGCAGCCACCCCGAAGCGCGCGCCATGCCCTTTTGCGACAAGGGAAAGCATCCTGCAGAAGCGCGCGTTCTGCGCCACGCCGCCGCACACCGTGACTTCGCGCTTGCCCGTAAGGCAAAGCGCGCGCTCGGCCGCCTCGCAAATCTCGGCAAACGCGGTTTCCATCAGCGAGTTGCAGATGTCTTCCGCCTTCCGCCTGCCAACTTCCCGCACGGCGGAGGTGAGCAAGCCTGCAAAAGCGAAATTCATCCCCTTCACGGTGTATGGGAGGGGGAAGTATTCCCCCGCCGCGGCAAGCCTCGCCACCTCGCTTCCGTGCGGATAGGCAAGACCGGCCTCGCGCGCAAACACGTCGAACAGGTTGCCAAGCCCCATGTCCAGCGTCTCGCCCAAAACAGAATAGCGGGGGGAATTTTTGGCATGGTTTCCAACAATGAGCTGCGTGTTCGCCCCGCTCACATAGACGTAAAGCGGGTCGCGCATGGAAAGCATGCCCCGCGAAATCTC
>JBAZBT010000043.1:0-7985 GCA_041671345.1 Candidatus Micrarchaeia archaeon | reverse complement strand
CATGGAAGGAAAAATTCCATCCTCGTGGGCATATTCCTGCAGATGGCAGGCATCCTGCTGTTCTTGGCATTGGGCGCGAATTTCTGGGTCTTTCTTGCCACCGAGATAATATGGGGAATCTCCGTCGCATTCATATCAGGGGCAGACCGCGCGCTTGTCTTTGACTCGCTTGTTGAGGCAGGGCAGGAAAAGAGGGCAAAAGAGATTTTTGCAAAGATGAGGATTGCCGATACTGCCGGCATTGTGGTTGCGGCGCCTGCAGGCGCATGGGTGGCTGCAAACTTAGGCAGCTACCCCGACAGCCTCACCCTGCCTTTTTTCATGACTGTTGCAGCATTTGGGCTTGCGTTCCTCGCCTACCTTATGGTGGTGGAGCCGAAAAGGGAAAAATCGCGGAAAAATGGATTCGCGCTTGCCATGAGGGGATTTGATGAGCTTCGGCAGAATAGGAAGCTGCAGGGCCTTGCCATTGACTATGTTTCCATCTCGGCAGCCGCTTTCTTTATTTTCTGGTTCTACCAAAGCATCCTTAGGGCTAACTATGTTGACCTGTCGTTTTATGGGTGGGTCTCGGCGGCATTCAACATAGCGGGCATGCTGGTGCTTGCCAAGCTTGCCGGCTTGGAAAAATGGCTGGGCACAAGAGAGCTTCTCTTCCTCTCCGCGCTGGCAATAGCGCTTGCTTATCTGGGTTTGGCGGCAAACATCTCGCTTTGGTTCGCAATGTTCGCGGTGACAGTTGCGGTGTGTGCGCGCACCATCCGCCAGCCGGTGTTCGAGCACTACCTGAATTTCCAGATAAGAAGCAGCGAGCGGGCAACCGTGCTTTCCGCAATCAGCGCATCCGAGCGGGTGGTGGTAGCGGCACTTTATCCCATTGTTGGCCTTGTGGCCGATGTTTCCTTGCAGGGCGCGTTCCTGCTCCTCGGCGCAATCACGCTGATTTTCGCGCTTAAGCTGAGGAGCGACGAGAGGGTGTTTGAGAAGTAAGTGCACGCGCCGGCCCTTGCAGCCGGAGAGATGCGCGCTGGCTTCTGCACATCAGTCCTTCGAGTTCAAAAGGTACGCGCCCGTTATCACAATCACGATGATGAGCGCGAGGATGGAGATGAGCGGGTTCTCGCGCAGGAACAACAGCGGGTCCTGCGAGTCGCCGACAGGCTTCAACGAGTCCAGGAAGTTGCCGCTGCCGTTCTGCGAGGAATTGCCCGCAGTGCCGATGGAGAAGCTGATGTTGCCAAAGTCCAGCTTGCCTTGGGCGGAGGAGTTGGCTGCAACGCTTGCATTGGAAGGCGCGCCCGTACCGTTCTGCATGAACATTTTTTTCAGGGAATCGAAAATCGCGCCCGCTTCCTGCAGGGTGGCGGAATACGATGGGGGGACGGAGGAAACCGTTTCAGAGAGCAACGATATTTTGGTGGCGCTGGCGGCAACGGGCCTTGAGGATGCGGCGAGGGGGATGCTGGCGGACAGGATGGAGCCGTTCGCGCACTCGCCAGCCGCTATCTTGCACTCCAGGTACACGGATGTTTCCTTTGCCTGCCCGCCACCCACCGGGAAAAACACGCTGGAGTTTTCAGGCACGGTGGCAGTCACCTTTACGACCAGAGAATCCGTGCCAAGGCCCGAAAGCGCGGAGGGCGGGACCGCCCAGTTGGCGGTAATCGAGCCGTTGTAAAGCGCGCCCGGAATCAGTTCTGTGAAGTCCATGTTCTGCTGGTAGGTGACCAGCCGCTCGACGTACGAGACATTGAGCGCAAGCTCGTCCGTGAAGGCGATTGACATGAGGTATGCAAGGGCAAATGCCGCGAATGGTGCCGCCATGGAAAGAAAGGGGAGGGGAAGTATATAACGGTTATCCGCTGTGGAGCCACCGGCATGTGCATTTTGCTTCGGCAAAATGCATCAGACATCGAGCAAAGCGTTGCTCGATGCTGATCCCACCCTGCAAAAGGATAAAAAGCGCTGAGAGCACGAATTTTGCTTGTGAAAGCTTACCTTGATTCCAATGTATTCATCACCTACCTTCTCGGGCAGGTTGGGGAGGATGATGCGAACCGCCTGCTGAAGAAATGCGCTGGCTGCTCATTCTCGATAGTGTCATCAACCGTTGTTTTTGCAGAAATACAGGCAAGGTGCAATGGGCGCGCGACAATGCTATTGCAGAAGCTGACAGATGACCTGGACAGGCTTGGCAAGCTGGAGATATTCGCCCCTGACGATGAGACGCGGAAAAAGGCAGACGGCCTGAATCTCCAGGGCGGCAATGAATTCGGGATAAATGATTTCATGCATGCGCTTCTTTGCGGCAAAAAGGCGGATGTGCTTGTTACCAACGACTTTGAATTCATGCCAACTGCGTCAAGATATACGGCAGTAAAATCAGTCCGCTCATTCCTTTCTGACCTTGAGGCGCAGGCCCGATAGCGCCTTCTCTTCGTCCTTTTTGGATATTTCCACAGCTTTTTCCCTGTCCCCGCCTGCACGCAGCAGCTGAGCGTTCCATTGGCCCCTGCGCCATTCCGCCATGCTTTCTTTCAGGGTTACCTTGCCCGAAAGCGCGCCCCTCATCGCGCCAATTGAGCCGTAAAGCTCATTTCGGAGCATTTCCCGCAATACTTCCGTCTTTGATGCATAGCCGAGGCTTTTCGCATACCCTTCCAAGTCGTCATTCAGCTTCCTCGGAATGCGCGCGGAAATGGTGACCAGGTCGTTTTCCATGAATATCCCTCGTAATACATTGTAATGCTATGTAAGACAAAAGTTTTTTAAGGCAGCAGCCTGATGCGTTTTATAGAAGTAAGGAAGCGAGACAAGGCCTACAAGCGCTAACTGCCGCACATTCTGCGCCCGCTGCCTGCGCATGCGGCATCACTGCACTTTCTGGCGCCGCAGCCACCCTGCGTTGCCCTTGTAGAAGTCGCGTATGTCGTCCATGTCGTTTAGGAGCATGAGCGGGCGCTCAAGCGAGAGGCCCCAGGCAAGCACGGGATAGCGGTCGCAGAGCGGGATGGACACCTCGGGGCGGAAAATGCCTGCGCCGCCAAGCTCGAGCCACTGCTGCTTTTTCTCGAAAAAGACGGAAATTTCGAGCGATGGCTCGGTGTAGGGGAAATATGACGGCTGGAAGCGAATCTTGTCAAACCCGAGCTTCCTGTAGAACTCGCGCAGCAAGCCCAAGAGGTCGCGGAAAGTGGCGCCTTCCCAGACCACGATGCCTTCCACCTGGAAAAACTCGGCCAAATGCTTGTAGTCGGTCGCCTCGTTCCTGTACACCTTGCCCACGGAGAAATATTTCCTGGCGGCCTTGCTGCCCCGGCACTCGTTGTAGAGGCAGCTTGCGGACACCGCCGTGGTGTGCGTGCGCAGCACGCCCTTTTTCGCAATCTCCTCGCTCCAGGCGCCGCTCCAGCATTTCTCGTGCACCTTCCTGATGCGCGACACCAGCTCGGGGTCGGAGGGCAACGGCATGCTTTCCTTGAGGTAAAACGTGTCGGCAAGCTCGCGCGCGGGGTGGTCCTGCGGCTGGAAAAGCGCGTCGAAGTTCCAGAAGGCCGACTGCGCCTCGCCGCCTTCCATTTCCTCGAACCCCATGTCGGTGAAAATCCTGGAAATTTTCCGCTTCAGGCGCGAGACGGCATGCCTTTTCGCAGGGGAGGGGATTTCGGCAGGCGCCGAGACATCGTAAGGGCGGAAAAGCGCGCCCTTGAAGCTCCCTGAAAGGAGCATTTCGCGCGTGAGGGAGTTTATCTCCGGTGGAGCGGACGGGGCGGATGGAACTGGGCCGGCGGCGGGGATTTCTTCAGGCTGCATTGCGCTTGGCTCTACGAAGGTCGTCTTCGTCACGGTTTGCACCGCCAGCCTGCGCTTGAGAAGGATGGAAAGCGCCTCGCCGTCCGCATTTTCATGGCGCGATATCCTTGAAAGCGCCTCCTGCAGGAAATACGGCTCGGGGCTGCAAAGCGACGCGAGCCTGCCGCCCTCTATTTTCACCCATCCGTTCCGGCTTGCCCATGGAAGCCCCACGCTGCGCTCAACAGGCGAGAGGGACGAGACAAAGGCGCCCGACTGCGCATGGCGGTGCACGGACTGCTCCGGAAGCCCTTTTGCCGCATAGCCCTGCCCCTCGGCTGTGAGGGCGGCGCGCTTTTCCTCGGTTTGCTCGATGGACACGTATCCCTTTTCCTTCAGGCTTTGCGAGAAGGAGAGCACCGAGGAGAGGGGCACGCCCGACTTTTGCGCAAGCGCCTCGGCGGACATCCGCCCTGCCAGTGCGGCAAGCATTTTTGTTTCAATCTGGTGGAGCATCTTATCCCTGGTTGTTCACTTTGTTCATGTAGTAGAACGAGGCGGCTGCGGCGAGGATGATAAAAAGCGCAGCCGCGCCCTGCGGGCCGAATATGAGGCTGGACACCGTGTCCTGGCTCCCCACGAAGAAGTCCACCACCTCGGTCTCAAGCGGCAGCTCCACCTCGTAGGTGAATTGGAACTTGGAAAGCGCGTTTCCGGACCACTTGAAGATGCGCTTCTTGCCGATGTAGTAGCGCGTGTTGGACGTGGCGTCGTACTTGAAGTCCTCGTCAGGCTCGCCTGCCAGGTTGGTGGGCACGGTGGAGAAGAATATCTTCTCCGCGTTCGCCGGGATGGCAATGGAAATCACCGTGCCGGTCGGCAGTATTAGGTCGCCGGTCTGGGTCTGCTCGAAGCTGAGCGCGTCCTGCTGGAGGGCGTAGCGCAGCGTGCGCGGCTTGTAGCGGTCCACCCTGATGAGCCCGGAGCCGTTCTGCCCGGCGGGTATCTTGTAGTCTATCACCACGGTGGCGTAGCAGGTGCCCAGAAACGAGTTGCACCGCTCGACCGCCTGGGGGATTATCCTAAGGTCCGTGATTTCCGCCTTTGCGCGCGTGACGTGGTGGCGCACCTCGGCAATCTCCGTGCGGTTCTTCCAGGTGGTAAGGTCGGAGTATGCCGCCCGGGTGGCGTCGTAAAGGTCGCGCGACTGCGAGCCGTTTATCGCCATCTCGAGCTGCTCGTCTATGTTCGCGCTCCCGTCAAGGTTGATGTTGACAAAGACGGAAAGCGACTTCATGGAAAAGTCGGCATGCGGCATGCCTGCGGCCAGCAGGAGCCAAAATGCCATGAGAATGGCCGCCTTGACGGCGCAGGAATTGCCCATGGATGGAGTTGGGGGTGCATATTATTTAAACATGAGGAGGCAAAGGGGGGGCTATGAGATCCATTACCTATCTGGGGCATTCCTCCTTCAAGGTGGTGCTCGGGAACGCAGTCATGCTTTTCAACCCGGTGGTATCCGACACCATAGGGGGGAACCGCAGGCTGATAAAAAGCTCCCTTGACGAGCATGCAATCCGCGAGTGCGACATGATATTCCTGTCGAACGAGGAGGAGGGGAACTGCGAGCCTGCAGTCGTGAAGGAGATTTCGGACAGGTGCTACTCCAGCGTGGTGGCGTCCCGCCCGGCGCTTTCGAAGATTGACGTTTCGGACAGGTTCAAGGTGGATGTCAGGACAGGGGACAAGTTCAACATGAAAGGCGTGGAGGTGGAGGTGCAAAAGGCAATCCACCCGCAGTCCGCCTACCCGGTCGGCTTTGTCGTGAAAGGCGACGGGCTGTCGGTCTACCATGCGGGCGACACCTACAGCTTCACGGACATGGCAAGGATAAAATGCGATGTCGCGCTCGTGCCCATCGGCGGCGGGAGCGTGATGGACCCGTTTGCCGCGAACAGCATAGTAAAAGAGATGCGCCCCAAGGCGGCCGTGCCCATGCACTACAACACATATGAGAAAATCAGCCAGGACCCCAACGAGTTCATCACGGACCTGGGCGGGATAACCAAGGGCGTGGCGCTGCGCGTCGGGCAGGAGCTGCGCATCTGAGGGCAGGCGCAGGCTTTTTATTCATATCATATTGCAAGAATGGCAACTAGAGGTGTGAACATGATAACCGGGATAAAGATAGTCAAGGTCGAGGCAAGGCGCGACAAGGACGAGGACATGACTGGCCTCAACGTCAACATCGGGCTCGACGCCGTTGCGGTCGTGAACGGGGAGATTGCGATTTCGTTCAACTACTCCGTGGTATACACCGAGGGCGTGGGCGAAATCAACATGAAGGGGACCATTACGAGCCGCGAGGACGCCAAGCTCACCAAGGAAGTGTCCGCGAAGTGGGAGAAGGAGAAGAAGCTGCCGGACGGGTTTGCGGAGCTCATACTCAACGCGATAAACTACGCATGCGGAACCAACGGCGTGTTCGTCGCGCGCCCGGTGAACCTGTCGCCGCCCATCGTTCCGCCCAAGATACAGCTCGGGCCGCAGAAGCCGTAGTTTCTTGCTTTTAGTTTCTCCTTTTATTTTTCTTTTCGCAGCTCAGCGGAAGCGCAGGCCATTGCAAGTTTAGAGCAGCCCGCCGCCCGAGGCGACGGACTTGAAGGTGGAGAGCATGCTCCGAAGCGCGAATGCGAGCGACGGGAGCACCAGTATCACGGACAGCGACGCCGGCGCGAGGGAATAGGACCAGAAATACACCGCGCACAGGAAGAAGAAGAACGCCATGGAGACGAAATGCCCCGCCGCCACGTAGCGCGCGCCGTTGCTTGAGCGCGCGATCATCTTTAGGAGGGACACCTGCGCGGATTTCACGTTTACCAGGAAAAGCGCGGATGACACGAAGAAGATTGCGAAGAAGTAAACGAAAAACGGGTCGAGGAAGTGCCACTCGTTTGTCTGCGCAAAGAATATCCCGCAATAGCAGACAAGGGACGCGATGCCGAGAAGCACCGAGTTTTTCGAGGTGAGAACCAGCTGCTCGCGCACCGAGAACGAATCCGTGTGGTGCGCAATCGTCGGCAGCTTTTCCACCACCCTGTAATAGCGGGACGACTCCGAAACCGCGCGGCGCATGCCAAGCGCCGTGGAGCGCAGCAGCCGCAGGTTCTTTATCACGATCTGGGGCACCACGGACTGCAGGGCATTGTACGCCTCGTTCTCGCGGTGTATGAGCCAGGCGGAAAGGAACGAGGTGCCGATTATCGCGAATGCGAAGCTGCCAAGGAAGTCCTTGTGCAGCATCCCGGAGGCCGTGCCCTGGCTTATGAGCAGGAGCGACAGCTCGGACATGGAAAGGAAAACCGCGGCGCAGAAGCAGGCGTTCCTGCCGGAAAAGCCGGCCATGTATGACGAAAAGCCCGAGGCTGCAAAGCGCACGAAGATGCCTATCGCGAGGAAGACCGACAGCAGCTGGAGGTTCGACATCACGCCGGAGATGTTGACCATGAGGCCGATGGAGAAGAAGAAAAACGACGCGAAAAGCGAGTTGAACGGGCGTATCATCTCCTCGACCTTGCGGGAGTGCGGCGAGCCGGCAATCGTGCTTCCGGCAAGGAATGCCCCGACCGAAAATGAAAGGCCTATCGTTTCGCAGATATAGCCCATCACGAGGACCAGGCTCACCGTGGAAAGGATGATGAGCTCGTCCGAGTGCGAAAACAGGTCGAGGAACTTGTCAATGAGCTTGGAGAGGATAAGGTAGGCGAATATGAACGTGAGCACCACGCGCAGTATCGCGACCGCAAGGGAGTATTCGCCTGCCGGGACGGGGTTCGCGATGAGCCCGAGGAAAAAGACCGCGAGCAGGTCCTCGATGACCAGCACCGAGATTATGAAGTTCACCTCCGGGCGCTTTATTTTCCCGGAGTCCTCCAGAAGCTTGATGATTATGGGGGTGGAGGAGAATGAGAGCGCGATGGCGACAAGCACCGCGGCCTGCGTGCCAAACCCCATGGCGGCAAGGCAGAAGTGCGCCGCAAAATAGACGATGCCGATTTTCAAGAGCGCGGCGAGGAAGGTGAACCAGCCCATTTTCCAAAGCCTGATGACCGAGAACTCGAGGCCTATGCCGAACAGTATGAGCGCCGCGCCAAGCACCGCGAATATTTCCACGACCGACGGGTCGGTGATTA
>JBAZBT010000042.1:5634-7994 GCA_041671345.1 Candidatus Micrarchaeia archaeon | reverse complement strand
ACTAGGGCAAACAAATAAATACGTGTTCCCACATATTGCACATAGGTGAGAAAAATGGCAAACATAACGCTTTCCATCCCTGAAATCCTATATGCGCGAATGCGGGCGCATCCTGAATTCAAGTGGAGCGAAGTTGCAAGGAAAGCGATTGAGCAGAAGGTCGATGAAGCGGAATTCCTCGACGATCTCCGCTCAGTTTCAGATGCAAAGGCTGCGCACAAGTCGGGCAGGCTGGTGTCCTATAAAAACGCGGCGAAAAGGCTGGGGATAGATGTATGAAATGCAAGGTGTTGTTCCTTGAGAAAGCATTGGATTTCCTCAACTCGCTGGACAAGCCGATAAGGGTGCAGATTTACAATAAGCTTGGAAAGCTGGAAGACAATCCGGAACTTGGCGTGCCGCTCAAAAACGAGCTGAGGGGCAGCTGGCGGCTGCACATAGGCAAATACCGCGTCATTTATACTATCGAAGGCAAGGATGCCATAATCGCAAAAATAGGCCACAGGAAAGAGGTTTACGAATGAACGCAAGGTGATGTGATGGTGGACGTTCTCATATTGGCAGGAAGCGAGTCCGACATGCCGGTCGCGGAAAAAGCCGCGGATGCGCTTTTGGGGCTTGGCATAAGCCACGATGTGAAAGTGGCCTCGGCGCATCGCCAGCCCGGCCTGCTTGAAAAAATAATCAGGTCAAGCGACGCGAAAGTCTTCATCGGCATCGCCGGGCTTTCCGCGGCGCTTCCCGGCGTGATTGCAAGCAAGACGAAAAAGCCGGTCATCGGCGTTCCCGTGGGCGTCGCGCTTTCCGGCCTGGATGCCCTCCTCTCGATGATGCAGATGCCTTCCGGCGTGCCTGTTGCAACCGTCGGCATCGGCAACGGCAGGAACGCCGCGTACCTGGCTGCAAGGGTGCTCGCGCTATCCGACGCAAAGCTTGCGGCAAGGCTGAACAAGCAAGGATGAAGATTGGACATCAAGCAAAGGAGTTGTGGTTATTGTGCACTTCCCGGAAATACTGAAGAAATGCAAGCGCGGCCCGCAGGTCATCCTTCCCAAGGACATCGGGATCATAGTTGCCTACTCGGGCATCGGGAAAAATTCCGTGGTGGTGGACGCGGGCGCAGGCTCGGGGTGGCTGGCGGTCTCCCTTGCAAACATCGCGAAAAAAGTCACCGCCTATGAGTGGCGCGTGGAGTTTGCCGAGCTTGCGGAAAAGAACGCTGCGCGCGCGGGCGTGCAGGAAACGCTTACAATAAAGCGCGCCAACGTGCTTGAAGGCATAACCGAGCGCGAGGTGGACCTCGTCACGCTTGACCTTGCCGACTCGGACAAGGCCGTGGCGCACGCGCACGAAGCTCTCCGGGATGGGGGCATGGTGTTCGGCTACCTCCCCCATGTGGAGCAGGCGCGCAGGTTCTTCGAGGCATGCACCGCAGCCGGGTTCAACCAGCCGCAGATGATGGAAGTCATCGTGCGCGACTATCTGGTGCGCGAGTCGGGCGTGCGGCCTGAGAACACGGGCCTGACGCACACGGCGTACCTCGTGTTTGCCACTAAAATTCATGCAGTCCCGGCAAAGAAAGAAAAGAATGACGGAAAATAAAAAATCAAAAGGGGTGGTTGGAATGAAAAACGCTCTGCTTGTCCTGATTGTGGCGATGGTGGCGCTATCCGCAGGATGTGCGCAATCCCAGCCTCAAGCTCCGCCAGCGCCGCCCGCTGCCGCGCCGCCTGCGCCGGCCGCCCCCCCTGCCCAGCCTGCCGCGCAGCCGATGGCTCCTGCTGAAAATGCCACCCCTGCGCCCGCGGCAGCGCCCCCGGACGACACGTGCACGCTCCAGTTCCAGAAGGACACGTCGAACATCTACTATGTCATGGTGAAAACCGCTTCGGCAAAAGAGGTCAGCGTGACCTGCCCGAACGGCAAGGCAGGGCAAAGGCAGGGCGAGCTTTATTTCTGCAGCCAGCTTGACATCCCAAGCCCGGCAATCGCCTACCTGGGCGGAGCGGAATGCGCCCGCTCGCAGTTCTCCAAGCCCTCCTCGGGCTCACCGCCAGGCGGGCAGCAGTGCAAGGTGCTGCTTTCCCCCCCGCGCATAACGGCCGGGCAGACTTCCGGCGTATCCGTAACAGGCTATGTTTCCCAGGAAAAAAGCAGGATATCCTACAACTGCGGCGACCGCGAGATAACCGAGAGCGCAAGCGTCGGGATGTTTGACACTGGCAAGATTTGCACATTCGGCGCGCCCGGCACGGTTGAAATATCGGCCAAGATAAACGGCGTGGAGTGCGGAAGCGCGCTCCTGTCGGTGTTCGCCTCCCAGCGGGACTGCGCGGTGTTCGGGAGCGAGTTTCGGATGA
>JBAZBT010000042.1:0-5624 GCA_041671345.1 Candidatus Micrarchaeia archaeon | reverse complement strand
CAAGTACAACTACACCGCCAAGGTGTCCGCGCGCGGCTACAGCGGGACGGACGAGCTCCACTATTCGTGCTATGACACCCCATTCGGGATAAGGGCAAGCACCATCAAGAGCCCCACGGACTTCATCACCGCAATCGAATGCAGCTCCGCGTCGGGCCCGCTTTCGCAGAACGTGAAAGTCACGATGGGCGGAGATGCCTGCGGCGAGCTTGTCGTGGCGAAGTGAGACGGGCTGTCCGCGCGGCGATATTTTGCGCGGGCTGCCTGCCCCGCAGCGCTTGCCATCGCCAGGGCAACCATTTAAAATAATGTGCCCTCATATCGCCATCCTCGAATACTAAAGGTGATACTAATGTCAAAAGTAACCATTCCTGCAATCGTGGAAGGCGGCAAGGCAAACGCAGGCCCGCCCCTGGGGCCGGCACTGGGCCCGCTGGGCGTGAACATCGGCGGGATAATCGACGAGATAAACAAGAAGACCTCCGCATTCGCAGGCCTCAAGGTGCCGGTCAAGGTCATCGTGGACAAGGGCGCCAAGACGTTCGTTGTCGAAGTGGGCAGCCCGTCCACAGGCGAGCTCCTCAAGAAGGAAGCCGGCGTGGAAAAGGGCAAGAAGGGCGGCGCGGACGACCCCAAGACGGTGGGCAACCTGAAGTTCGAGCAGGCGGTCAAGGTCGCGAAGATGAAGACCGACGGCTCGCTTGTCAGGAACCTGAAAAACGGCGTGAACGAGGTGCTGGGCACCTGCGTCTCGCTCGGAATCACGGTCGAAGGGCAGGACGCGCGCAAAATCATCGAGGAAGTCAAGGCAGGGAAACACGACTCCCAGCTTGCCGGCTAGTTGCGCGGCGGAAGGCTGCGCTTGGAAATGCACCCCCAGCCTCAAGGCCGAAGCGCGCGCAGGCAAGCATCTGCCGGGGAGCCCCCGCCCGCACTTGGCGGCGCCCGCGGGCAGCGCCGCATGCCCGCATCCCAAGGCACTCGTTTAAATATTCTTTTTCCGAATGCAGGTGCGGTAGTCCCATGAAGCGTGCCGCACCCGCAGTTTTCCTTTTCCTTCTCCTCCTGTCCGCAATCCCGTCCGCATCCGTCCAGTGGAGCTACTCGGCGCAGGGCGCGATAATCGGCAAGCCGATACTGATTTCCGACAAGGTCATCTTTTCCACGTATGAGGGCAAGGTGTATGCATTCTCGGCGGGCCAAGGCTCGATTTCCTGGGCATACGACGCCGACAGGCGCCTGTCAGTGCCGGCTGTGAAGGTTTCCGCCGACGCAATCGCGGTGGCAAGCCAGAGCGGAAGGCTCTCGTTCCTTTCCTCCGCAGGCAAGGAAGGCGCGGTGGCCGACCTCCCCTCCGCCCCGCTTTACCTGGCGGGCGACTCGGGCAACGCCTATGTCTCGCTGCCAGATGGCGTGCGGGCATATTCGCAATCAGGGAAGATGCTCTGGAGCTTCCCGCTCTCAGAGCCGGCAGGCCCGGTCGGCGCATCCGGGGGCACGGTGTACTTCACCTCGGGCGGGGAGCTTTACTCGGTTGCCGCCAAGAACGGCGTGCAGAATTATGCGGTTCCAGCTGCCGACTCTTTCCAGTCCTCGCCCCTCGAATACGGCGGCAGCGTCTATTTCGGCGCCACGGACGGCAGGCTTTATTCCTTTGACGCGGTCTCAGGCAGGCAGCGCTGGCATTTCCAGACCGGCGGCTGGGTGCAGTCCGCCCCGGTGCGCTTTGGCGATTCGATATTCTTCGGCTCGAACGACGGCTATCTCTATTCCATAACCGACTCGGGCAAGCTGCGCTTCAAATTCAAGACGGGGGAGGGGGTCTGGTCCGAGCCGGTGCTCTACGCGGGCAAGGGCGGGCAGCAGGTGTCGTTCGGCTCGAACGACGGGAACATCTACGGGCTTGACGCGGCCGGCGGCGAAATCATCTGGTCGTTTTCGGCAGGCGGCAGGCTCGGGGGCGCAGCCGAGAAGGGGGGCAGCCTTTTCTTCGGCACAAGCAGCGGCAAGTTCTATTCGCTTTCGCCCTCGCCCATATGCAGCATCGCCTGGCCCCGGAACGGCGCGTCCGTGGGCGACTGGCCGGTCGACGTCGATGGCACGGCATACTCGGACTCCGGCGTGACTTCGGTGGAGGTGCGCCTCGAGGACGGGAACTGGGTGCCGGCGCACGGGCGGGAGGACTGGCGCGCTTCAGTGGATTTCACAGGCCATCCGTTCGGGGCATACAAGGTGGAATGCCGCGTCATGGATTCGTCCGGGAAGCAGCAGTCCGGCGATTATTCGTCCATCACGCTTGTGAAGGGGCAGTTCGTGCCGTTGCAGAAAATGTCCGTCGCCGCCCCGCTGCAGGCAGGCATCAATGAAACAATCGAGATTTCCGCGCGCGACAGCCGCGGCGAGGAGCTTACGGGCGTAACGCTTGGCGTCTCGGGCCAGGAGCACACGGGGGACAGCCCGTTTTTGGTGGTGCTTGGCAAGAGCGGCAGCGTGCCGGTCGCGATTGGAAAGCCGGGCTACGAGCCAGTTTCCTTCGCAATCACCGGCACTGGCGGGGACAGCCTGCTTGCCCCCATCCTCGCCCTTGTTGTGCTTGCCGCGCTTGCGTTCTTCGCGTACAAAAAGTTCATCGCGAAAAAATAGCCAGCCCTCGCGCTACCAAAAAAGAAAAGAAAATAAAGGAAGAAATAAAAACTCACGACGCATTGGCGTCCGACGCCTTCTGGAACACCTTTATCGTGTTTGCCTTCACCGTCACGGGAATCGGCACCGCGACCTCGGTGAGCTCCACCGTCACCTCGTCCTTGTTGGTGTCTATCTTGATGACGCGCGCCTTCTCCCCCTTGAACGGGCCTGAGACAAGCTCCACCACGTCGCCTTTGGAAATGGAAAGCACGGCGGGCTTTGCAGCCTCTATCATCCCTTCGATGTCCTTTATCCCCATGGGGCGGTCAAGCACGCCTTTTATGTGCGGAATCCTAAGGCCCGCCTGGCGCACCGACACCTCGTCCTCGCCCTCGACTATCAGGTAGCCTTTCAGGTCCTCGAAATATGCGATGGACGGTATCTTGAGGCTCTCCTTCTTTATCTTCTTGGTGAGCATGTCAAGCACGATTTTCTCCTGGCCGACCGTTATCTTGTAAACATATATCATTTTTTCACCCATCCATTTCAAGCATGCAGGCTAAATCAGGTTCACCACGAACGAAAGTATGACGCCTATCAGGCCCACCGCCACCATCCCGATGCCCGTTATCTTGATTATCCTCTCGAACTCTTTCTGCCTCGGGCGCGTGGCGACGTTCATCACGCGCATCGCCTGCCTCAGCCATCCGACAACATCAAACATAATATCCACCTTTCCTTCGCCATCAGCCGGCGCCTATCCCAGCAGGTCCAAGTCAAGCTCGGCATCCTCGATTTTCGCGCCCGCGTTCATCGCGGCGCTTGTAAGCTCGTACTGCGGGAACTTCGCCCCTGCAAGCACGGCGAGCACGCGCACCGAGCTCTTCTTGGCGTTCTTCTCCACCCTCGCCCCCCATATGATGTGCGAGGACGGGTCTATCCGCTTTGAAACCTCGGAAACGATGAGCTCGGCCTCGCGGAGCGTCATGTCCTCCCCGCCCACCACGTTGATGAGCGCGCGGCTTGCGGTGGAAATGTCGACGTCAAGCAGAGGCGAGTTCATGGCGGTGTCCACCGCGATGAGCGCGCGCTGGTCCGGCTTTGCCTCGACTGACGCCTCGCCGATGCCGACAACCGCGCAGCCTGCGCTTGACAGTATGGTGCGCAGGTCGGCAAAGTCAAGGTTCACAAGCCCCGCCTTTGTCACCAATTCGGCAATCCCCTTCACTGCGCCGGCAAGCACCTCGTCCGATACCTTGAACGCCGTGTTGAGCGGCAGGTCAGGGACGATGGAGAGAAGCTTGTCGTTGGGGATGACTATGACCGTGTCAGCGTGCTTTCTAAGCTTGTTCAGGCCTTCAAGCGCGTTCTGCATCCTTATTTTCCCTTCCGACGCGAACGGGAGCGTGACGACCGCAATGGTGAGCGCGCCTGCGGCCTTTGCCTGCTCCGCGATTATGGGCGCGCTTCCGGTCCCGGTGCCTCCGCCCAGGCCGCATGTGATGAACACCATCATGGCGTCCGAAATCGACGCCTTTATCTCCTCTGCGGATTCCTTTGCCGCAGCCTCGCCGACCGCGGGGTTGGAGCCTGCGCCCATGCCGCGCGTGGTCTTCTTGCCAAGCAATATCTTCTTGTCCGCGCCCATCTTCACCAGGTGCTGCACGTCCGTGTTCATGGCGACGAGCTTGACGCCCTCTATCAGGACGTCGTGCATCCTGCTCATGGTGTTGCAGCCCGAGCCGCCCGCGCCGACGACGTAGATTTTCGGCTTGGACTGCTCGATGAATTTCAGGAGTTCCGCGTCCTCGGGCGAAACGATTATCCCTTCCGGGATGTGCGCCTCAACATTGTCAAGTCCCATATGATTACCGTCCAAAATGCTTTTCGCAGTGGAAATTCTCCGAATTCCCGCTTCTGAAAAATTTCCCTGGAAATTTTCCATCAAGAATTAGCAGCCGCAGGATTATATTACTGTTGCAGTGCCGCTCTCGCGCGCGCTAACCTTGTTTTTGGCAACGACGTTGTGGCGGGAAAGTTTTATAAAGTGCTGTCAATGGGGCGCCTTGGGATTGCGGCGCAAGCTAATCTTCCAGGCTGCGGATGCTGCCCTCTGCCTGCTGCTTGCCAGCCAAATCGCCGCACTGGGAGTACATTTCCCCTGCTTCGGCGTACTCTTCCTTGGCCCTGTCCGAAAGCTGCCGGGCTTTGCTTCTATGCGCCTTGCCCGCCATCTTCACGAGCGCGTCCCCTATGCTTTTATGGGCATCCCCCATCTTCTTCTTTACGCGAAGCACCTTTTCGCGGGCAGCCACGGTATCTTGCCCCCCTGTGGATGAAACCGCGGCCCTTTCATATTCATCGAGTGCCGTCTCATAATATAAAATCCTTATCTTGGGGTTGCCTTGCAAGTCGCCAATCTTCTCGGAACTGCTCCTCCCATCCCTGCCCGCCTTCGTTTCTGGCCACTGCGATGCCGCGCCACTTGGCTTGCGTTCGTCAAGGAGGCGCATGCAGGCCCTGGAAGGAGTCCCGTTCCATATGTCGCATTTATCAAGTGCCCCGGGCTCCACGTGGTTCCTGTATCTGGTCTGTTCCCGCCTCGGCATATCCGCACCGACTGCATATGTGGTAATATTAGTTTAAGAAGGTTGTTGCCTGCGGCTGCGCAATCAAAAGCCCGGCAGCGCGTCAGTCGACTTTGGAAAGCACGCTCTTCTCGAGTTCCACGCCCTCCCAGCCGACCAATGCCTTTATCGCAAAGTCAAGCTTGGTCTCGGAGTCGGAGTGTATCTCGAACAGCGGGTCGCCAGTGCGCACCTTGTCCCCCCGCTCGCACAAGAGCTTCACGCCGGCAACCTTGTCGTTCGGCGCGCCTGCCGCGCGCGCAATCTTGGAAAGCATGCGGTTGTCGATGTGGTACACCCGCCCGTTCGCCTCGGCGGTGACTATATGCCTGTATTTTGCCACCGGCACGTCGGAGAGTTTTATGCCCTTCT
>JBAZBT010000041.1:0-8128 GCA_041671345.1 Candidatus Micrarchaeia archaeon | reverse complement strand
CCACATTCTCGCAGTTGTGGCAGAAGAGGCAGTTCCTGCACGAGTAGCACGAGTCGCACTCGAAGCACCCGCTGCACTTGGTGATGTTGTTGCAGCTCAGGCAGAACTGGCATTCCAGCGTGCGGATGTAGCCGCCAAAGCAGTATTCCGAGTCGGTGACAATGGAGGACATGCCCGAGTGCTTGGAGTGCAGCGAAAACCAAAGCCGTTCAGTGTCCGTGGAGTCATACATCACCGGCGCCTGGCGCACGTTAAGGTTGTTCCCCTCCTGCATCTCAAGCGTGGCAAGCGCGGCTGCTGCCGCCCTTTTTGCCACAACGGCTAGCGAAGGCATTTCCCCCTCGCCGATTTCCATGCAGCTTGCTGAGGATTGCAGCGCCTTCTCAAGCGGCGCAAGCTTTGCAGAGGCAAACCCTTTCAGGGTGGGCGTTTCATACCTGAGAACCTCCACCCCTCCTGCCCCCTTTGTCCTCATCACCTTTACCGCCCTTTTCTCAAGCCATGGCGTGAGCCTTGCAACATTCCTGTGCTCTTTCTGCAGCACAATGCGGAGCGCAGTGGAAAGCGCCTTTTCAGTCTCAGGCTAAATCCGTTCCCGCTCCCCCTCCGCGCCGGACGCCCCCTTGAACATGTCCGCCAATGAAAAGAGCCGCTTGTCTTTTTTCAGTTTTTCCGCCATCTCGGACACCAGCTTCTGCTTGAGGGCAAGATAGCGCTCGCGCGAAAGCTGCAGGTTGCCTATGCAGTTGCTCCTGCTTCTCAGGTTGAATGAGAACATGAGGTCGGTGCAGGAAGTGCAGTTCATCGTATAGTAAGAGTCCGATATGCCGCAGGTAAGGTAAGTCTCAAAGCACCGCTGCGCTCCCTTGAGGAAGCATACATGGCACCTCAGGCAGTTGCGCACGAACTGGAAGTTGTTCGCGCCATAGCCGCTTTCCGCATACCTTCCCACCGAGCAGTAGGCCATGTACTTTGACTGGTAGATGTCGTGCGACTTGTGCACCTCTATTCCGTCCACTATGTTGTCCGCGCTTTCCACGCCGAGGCTTTTCCCGAATATCTTGTTGCCGCAGTAGACCGCGTTCTCGGCTGCAGCTGCAAACAAGGAATCGATGTCCTTTATGTCGTTTATCGAAACAGGCGTGAACTTCAGCGAGGCAATCTCATCCTGCTGGGCGAATTTCGAGCCTGCCCGATAATGCGGGCCTGAAAGCATGACTTCCTTCCCGGAGACGCAGGACTTTCCCATCACGTACGGCCAGTTCGTCTCGGACAAGTAGGGGGCGAACTCGGAAAGCTCGCCTATCTCCTGCCCGAAAAGTATCTTGCACGTCTTCTTGAAGTCCATGTTTATTTTTTCCATACCACTATTAGCCATGGGCAAGTATATATAAATTTGTGGTGAGTTAAAACACCACAGAAAGGGAACAGTGGCAAAATGGCAGGCGATAATGAGGCGTTGCAGGGGCTTGGCTTGACACAGAACGAGGCCAGGCTCTATTTGCTGCTCCTTAAAGGCGGAAAGGCAAGAGCGACCGATTTGGCGACCAAATCCGGCATGCACAGGCGCGTCGTGTACGACACGCTTGCGCAGCTTGCAAAAAAGGGCATGGTAGGGACGGCTGCGGTAGGGGGGGTGCTCACCTTCACTCCCTCCCCGCCTTCCTCCCTGTTGTCTTTCCTTGACGAGAAGCGCGATGCGATGGAGCAGGCAATGCCTTCCCTTAGCCGCGTTTTCGAGGCTGAAAAATCCACTTCTGCCTCGGTGATGCACGGCAGGCAGGCCGTGAAGACGATTGTCGAGGACATATTGGCGCTCCGCGCGGACTACTGCGTCTATTACGGGCAGATGCAAATCCACGATGCGCTCCCAAAATTCATCAAAATCTTCTATGCCAAGAAAAAGAAGCTTGGGATAAAGTCACGGATGATGCTCCTTGACACCGCGCAATCGCGCGAAAGGGCGGCGATGATCCCCCTGTCCGAGGCAAAGTTCATCGACCCGTCCGCGCCCTCGCCGGGCATTTGGTGGACGTATGCGGACAGGCTTGCGCTCGTGCTGTGGCATGAGGAGCCCACCGTCATTCTGATAAAAGACGAGCATCTTGCAAAGACTTTCCGCCAGACATTCGACAGATTGTTCGAGGAAAAGACGTCTGTTTTCCGCGGCGACTCGGGCATGCGCGCCATCATGGAGGAGACGCTGAACCACAAGGAAACCCTTTTCATCGGCGCGGCAGGCCAGGCCTCAGAGCGATACAAAAGCTACCTTGAGAAAAGCTACCTGCCGCGCGCGAGGAAGACGGGGCACAAGTGGCTCTTGCTTTCCAACAGAAAGATATTGGAAAAGCCAGCCTCGCGATATCCCATAAGCACGGTGCGCCTCCTTCCTGCGGACTGGGAATACTCGCCAAACGTGGTGTGGATATACGGCAACTTCGTGACAAACGTGGTGTGGCTGGAGGAGCCGGTGGCATTCGTGGTGGAGGACAGGCACGTGGCTGACGCTTACAGGAAGTACTTCCATCTGATGTGGGGCGTGGCGAAAATCAAGTGATTTTCACCAGACATCAAGCCAAAGCCCGATGCTGATGGCAGAGAAAAAGCAGCTATTTCACCATCAGAAGCTGCGCGAGGAGCGCCTCTATCTGCAGCGTCTCGTTCGCGCCTTCCACCAGCCTGAAGTTATACTCGCCAATCTTGTCAACTATAGTCACTTTCTGGCGCTCGTCCACGGAGAGCTGGTCGACAGTCCTGTACATCTGCAGGAGTACATCCTCCCCGCTCATGCCGTACTCCACCATGAGCTTGTGCAGCTTCTTGCGCGCCTCCACGAACTTGCGCGCGAGTGCCAGCTCCATCATTTCCTTTATTTCCGCAGGCTCCGCGCGCGAAGCGCTCTTGTACACCATTTCCGATGTGACCTTGCTTCCCTGCATGGACGCGCCCTGCAGCGCGTTTATCGCGCGGCGCATGTCGCCTTCCGAAATGTACAGGAGCGCCTCCACCGCCTTCCCGTCAACGGCAAGCCCTTCCCCCTCTGCCACGCGCGCAATCATGAGCTTCACCTCGTCGTCGCGAAGCGGGCGGAAGCGGAAGACGGAGCAGCGCGACTGTATGGGCTCAATGATTTTGGAGGAGTAGTTTGCCGAAAGTATGAAGCGCGTGACGTTCACGTACACTTCCATTGTCCTGCGGAGCGCGTTCTGCGCGTCGTTGGTGAGCGAGTCTGCCTCGTCAAGGAAAATGATTTTGAAGGGAACGGACTCCAGGGAAACAGTGCGCGCGAAGTCCTTTATCTTGCCGCGCACGACATCAATGCCGCGCTCGTCAGAGGCGTTGAGCTCCAGTATGCAGTCGCGGTAGCTCTCGCCATACAGGTCGCGCGCAAGCGAGATTGCAGCCGTCGTTTTCCCAATGCCGGGCGGGCCTGCGAAAAGCAGGTTGGGCATGTTCTTCTCTTTCACGTAAGCGGAAAGCAGCTTCACAATGTCGGACTGGCCCACGATGTCTGAAAGCGCGCGCGGGCGGTATTTCTCGGTCCAGGGTATGTAATCTGCCATGCCTCTCCCGGCTTGATTTGCCCGCAAATGCCTTAAAAGCTTGCCCTCGCGTATTACACTCGATTATATGGACGAATTCACCATGCAGCTTGCGGCGTGCCTGGCGGCAGCCGTGATTTTCGGGCTATCGGGCACCGCGGCGCCCCTGTTCGCGCTCACGCTGTTCGCAATCTCCCAGGCAGGCTATTTCATCTTCCTGCAGGTAAAGAAGGCGCCCGTGGCAGGCCCGTGGGCGGCAGTGCTGCTCATCCTGGCGTCGTTTTCCTGCTTTTTCATCTCGGCCATCATCTTCAATGCCACAAACGCAATGCTGGCGCTCGTTTTCGTGCCGGCACTCTTCTGCCTCCCTTCAATCGCGGCGGTGGCGCGCGAGGCGTTCATTTCAGGGTGATTATGCTTGCATGACCAGGTTAAGCTAGAAGAGGAAATTTCCTCATTCTGGGAAAAGGACAAGATTTACGAGGAGGTCAAGCGCTCGCTGGCAGGGGGCAAGCCGTTCTATTTCTGCGACGGCCCGCCCTACGCGACGGGCCAGATACACCCCGGCACCGCCTGGAACAAGTCCATAAAGGACGCGGTGTGCCGCTACAGGCGCGCGCGGGGGCATGATGTGCGCGCGCAGCCGGGCTTTGACACGCACGGGCTCCCCATCGAGGTCAAGGTGGAGCAGGAGCTCAAGTTCAACGACAAGCGCCAGATAGAGAAGTACGGCGTGGAAAAGTTCGTGGAAAAATGCAAGGCGTTCGCCACGCAGTACATCGGCGTGATTTCCGGGCAGTTCAAGCGCTGCGGCGTGTGGATGGACTGGGAACGCCCCTACATCACCTACAAGGACAGCTACATCGACGCCTCCTGGCAGACCATCAAGACCGCGCACGAGAAGGGGCTGCTGCATGAAGGGGTGTACGTAGTGCCCTACTGCAGCCGATGCGAGACCACGCTTGCGAACTACGAGCTGGAATACGGCGAGCAGGCCGACCCGTCCATCTACGTCAAGTTCAGGTCGCTCTCCGCCCAAAACGAGTACTTCATCATCTGGACCACCACGCCATGGACGCTTGTCGCCAACATGGCCGTGATGGTGCACCCCATCTACACCTACGTGAAGGCAAAGGTGGGCGAGGAGACATGGATAATCGCAAAGGAGCGCCTAGACCATGTCATGTCCCTTGCGGGCAAATCCGCTGTCGTGCAGGGCGAGGTGTCCGGCAAGAAGCTTGAAGGCCTCAAGTATGAGCATCCGCTCCAGGGCAAAGTGGGCAAAAAAGCCGAGCGTGCCGTGGTGCTATCGGACGAATTCGTCACGCTTGAGGACGGGACCGGGCTCGTTCACTGCGCGCCCGGGCACGGGCCCGAGGACTTCATAATCGGCAAGCGGTTCGGCATTGAGATTTTTTCCCCGATAGACTCCACCGGGAAGTTCACAAAGGAAGGCGGGGGCTACTCGGGAATGCCTGCGCGCGAGGCGTCTGCGAAGGTCATCGAGGACCTTCGCGAGAACGGCTCCCTCCTCCACGAGGGCAAGATTGCGCACAGGTACCCGCACTGCTGGCGCTGCAAGACGCCGCTCATCTTCATCGCCACCAACCAGTGGTTCATCTCGATTTCCAAGCTCAAGGGGAAGATGCTTTCCGAAATCGACACCTGCGAGTGGCAGCCGCCGTTTGCAAAGACCCGCTTTTCGGACTTTGTCGCAACGGCCCCGGACTGGTGCATAAGCCGCCAGCGCTACTGGGGCATTCCGCTTCCAATCTGGAAATGCGGGGGCTGCGGCCACCTCAAGGTGATAGGCTCGAAGGACGAGCTTCCCAAGATGGAGGAGCTCCACCGCCCCTACATCGACCACGTCAAGTTCAAGTGCGAGAAATGCGGCGCATCCGCGCACAGGATACCCGACATACTGGACGTCTGGTTCGACTCGGGAAACGCCGTCTGGGCGTCGCTTTCAAAGGAGGAGCGCGCTGCATTCCCCAAGGCCGACTTCATCGTGGAGGGCAAGGACCAGACGCGCGGATGGTTCTACTCGCTTCTGGGCTCCGGCGTGGTTCTCAACGGCGAAATCCCCTACAGGACGCTCCTCATGCACGGCTTTTTCGTGGACGAGAAAGGCGAGAAGATGTCAAAGTCGGTGGGCAATTTCGTGCCGCTCGAGGAAGTGCTTGACAAGTACGGCGCCGACGCGTTCCGCCTCTGGTGCCTGTCCAACACGGTGTGGGACGACCTGCGCTTCAACTGGGACGAGATAAAGGAGGCGCACCGCGCAATCGGGACGGTCTACAACCTCGGCATCTTCCTCTCGCGCTTCTGCGCAACCGACGCAAGGCCGCCATTGCCCGACGACTCGCTTCTGCGCTCCGAGGACAAGTGGCTGCTTTCGCGCCTGGCCTCCACCACGGAGGAATGCACGGACGCATTCGACACTTACCGGCCGCACGTCGCGGCCAAGGCGGTGCGCGCGTTTTTGATAGAGGATGTCAGCCGCGTTTACATGAAGCTTGCGAAGAAGAGGATTGACGAGGAGGGCGCATCATGCCCGGCCGCCGGCGTGCTGTACCACGCGATATTCGACTCGCTTCGGATGCTGACGCCGTTCTCGCCTTTCATCTCCGAGCACATCTACCGCTCGTTCTACATGCGCCACGAGGGCAAGCCGTCCATCAGCCTCGCAGGCTGGCCCGAGGCTGGCAAGAAGCGCCGCGATGCGCTCCTGGAGAGGCATTTCGAGGTGGCAATGGCAATCTCCACCGCATGCGCCTCAGCGCGCCAAAAGGCGGTGCTGCCGCTGCGCTGGCCCCTCGAGGAGGCGCGCATAGTCTCCGAGTCCACCGAGGTCCTCTCCGCCGTCGAGCACCTCTCCGAGCTCGTGGAGACCATGTCGAACGTCCGAAGCGTGAAGAATGCCAAGCAGCCCAAGACGCATATCGAAGTGGTGGTGAACAAGGCAAAGGTGGGCGCGGCATTCAAGCGCGAGTCGGTTTCCGCGCTTGCGGCAATCGGCAAGGTGGCGCCGGAGGAAATCGGCAAGTGGCTCTCAGGCTCAGACGCCGCCTACAAGTCCGGCAATTTCGAGTTCACGCGCGAAATGGTGGATATGATTGAAAGCTCCGAGGGCTTTGCAATCGCCGCGTTCGAGGGCGGCAAGGTCTTCCTGAAAACAAGCATGAAAAAGGAGCTTTACGAGGAGGCCATGGTCCGCGAGGCCGCGCGCCGCGTGCAGATGATGCGAAAGGAGAAAAAGCTCGTGGAATCCGACAGCATCGCGCTCCACCTCCACACGCCGGACAAGGAGCTTTCCGCCATAATCAGGAAGCACGCGGACGCTATCGCGCGCCAGGTGAACGCTTCCTCGGTGAGCTTCACGATTCCCCCCCATGCGGCGAAGAAGGACTGGGAAATAGGCGAGGCGACTCTTGCCGTTGCGATTGAGAAGAGGTAGCTCCAGGCGGCGCCTTCGCCTGGCGGACGGGATAAAGCAGGTTTATATTCGTTTTGTCGTATATCGAGGAAAGACTGAAACGGTGATTATTTGATTTGCGAAAGATGCAGCGGGCAGGAATACACCCTTGAAAAGTGCAACTCATGCGGCAAGATGGTCTGCGAGTCGTGCAAGAAGAGCGCAAAGCGCCTCAAGAAGGTCACGCGCGTGGTCATCTGCCGGGACTGCTGGACCGACATGAAGAAGCGCAGCAAGTTCAAGGCGCTCTAAGCTTCCAGATTTTTCCTGTTTTGTTTTACGCGCCCAGCGCGAGCCCGCGCCCCCACTCTTTTTTATCTTAGTGGAACTCGCTTTGCTCGTTCCACTTCTAAAAAAGCATCTGCGAATGCTTTTTTAATCCTGCCTCCGTACCCGTTTCGGTGTTTCCATAGGTGCCATAAAGCGCGTGATTGCCCGCCAGATTCTCGATTCCCGCGGCAACCCGACCGTGCAGGCCGACGTTTCCACCGCGCGCGGGTTCGGCAGGGCGGCTTCACCCTCGGGCGCATCCACCGGGGTGCACGAGGCCCTCGAGCTTCGCGACGGCGGGAAGAAATGGGGCGGCAAGGGCGTGTCGCGCGCGGTTGCGAACGTGAACGGGAGGATTGCGCGCGCTTTGCGGGGATTTGACGTCTCCGACCAGCGCGGCATCGACGCGCTCCTCTGCGGGCTTGACGGGACGGAAAACAAAAGCAGGCTTGGGGCGAATGCCACCACCGCGGTGTCCCTTGCGTGCGCGCAGTGCGCTGCAAGCGAGCGCGGGGTGGGGCTTTACAAATTGCTCGGCGGGAAGAGAATCCCGGCCCCCATGCTCAACGTCCTGAACGGAGGCAAGCACGCGGGAAACGGCGTCTCCATCCAGGAGTTCATGGTATTCCCAACGGGCTTCAGCTCGTTCTCCGGGGCGCTTTGCGCCGGCTCGGAAATCTACCATTCGTTGCGCGGCATAATCGCCAAAAAATACGGCTCGCAATCGACCGGAGTGGGCGACGAGGGCGGGTTTGCACCGCCGTGCCGTTCCACCCCCGATGCGCTTGACCTGCTCGAGAAGGCAATCGGCGAGTGCGGCTGCAACAAGCGCGTGAAGATT
>JBAZBT010000040.1:0-8154 GCA_041671345.1 Candidatus Micrarchaeia archaeon | reverse complement strand
CATCCGCCGCGGCAGAGGGCTTCATGGGCCCGAGCTTTTCGTCTATGTCGAGCAGGAGGAGCGTGTGCAGGCCGCGCGCGAGGTTGTCGGAGATGACATCGTATGCGGACATCGGCCTGTAGTTGTCGCGCCAGTATGCAAGCGTCACCATTTTCCCGAACTTGTATGCCTGCAGGCCAGACTCGCCTATTGCGGCAGAAAGCACCGAGGAGGCATGGATGACCTCCGTTTGCACGCCGCGCCTTTTCGCGGACAGGAGGAGGGAAACGTGCGTGGTGGCAATCATTGGGTCGCCCGCCACCACGAGCGCGACTGATTCGCTCTTTGCGGCCTCAAGCAGCTCTTTCTCCCCCTCGACTTGCTCGCGCGAAAGGAGCGCGATTTTTTTCCCGCAAAGCGCCCCAAGGCGCGCCAGCGTACCCTCCGGCACAAGGTTGGTGTAGCGCTCGGCGTATATCTTGTCGCACGCGCGAAGCGCCTCAAGCCCCGCAAGAGAGATGCCGCGCTCGCCGGATATCCCGGTGCCCACCAGCAAAAGCCTTCCACCCGCCATCATCACACCACTGGCATTGTGGCTGGGAATAGAATAAAAATGAGTGGGAGGAAACCTTTGCATGGCAAAGCTTTGCGACAACTGCAGGAGGCAGGGCAGGGTGTGGTGCCCGCACAATGCCGCGCTTGAGATTCGCGCAAGGATTGCGCCCACGCTGAAGCGCGACATGTTCGGCCCCACGCCGCCGCATGTTTTCGTGGGGCACAACTTCTACCCCAACGTGTATTGGGGCCCGCTGGTCTCCTCGGAGGCATCAAGCGACGACCCGCGCGACATGTACGGCATGAGCCTGGAAAGGATAATCGAGAGCCGCGCGGGATTGGTGCGCGGGATGAAAAAGGACAGCGTGAAGTCGAGCAGCAGGATGCTGGCCGAGGCGCAGTCCGCGGTGATGAGCATAAAGCCGGTGGACGTGGAGGCGCGCTTTTCGCGCGACCCGGTCTTCTCCCTTGAGATGGACGATGTTTCCCACCCCATGGGCGCGTCCGCGCCGATTGAGAAGTTCAAGGTCGCGGACAACCCATCGGTGCCAAAGAAGGTGGACTCGCTGGCGAATGACTCCTCGCTGGCGAACGACGCCATCGTGGAGCTGCTTCTCTCGGGTTTTGACGTGCATTACCTTTCCAAGCTCCTGACCGCAGGCATACTTGGGAAAAAGGAGAACAAGAAGATGGTGCCCACAAAATGGGCAATCACCGCGACCGACGACATGGCTGCGAAGCACATGATGGAATCCGTGCGCGACAACCGCGAAATCGAGGAGCCGAGGGTGTATTCAAACTCCTATCTCGACAACCATTTCGAGATTCTGCTGCTGCCGGGCAGCTGGGAGTACGAGCAGTTCGAATCCGCGCTCACGCCGGAAATCGAGGGGAGGAAGGGAAAACGGCAGAAGGCGCAGGGGATGGGCGGGCAGGGGGCAGGCGAGGAAAGGCAGTATGCCACGGGCTTGAGATTCGAGCATGCCCCCTGGGCGGATTGGAAAACGGACGGCACCATAAATTTCTCCGAGGAGCATGAGCCGTACGGGGGAAGGAGCGATTATGCCGAGCGCCAGGGAGGGGGCTATTATGCCGCGCGCCTTGGGGTCGTCGAGGCGCTTTACAGGATGAGGCGGCAGGCGCGCGCAGTCGTGTTTAGGGAAATCGGCACGGGCTACACCGTGCCGGTCGGCGTGTGGGAGGTGCGCGAGAACGTGAGGCATGCGTTTGGAAACGCGCCGCAGAAATTCGCAACGAGGGAAGAGGCGCTCGCGCACATTGCATCGCAGCTTGCGGTGCCGCTGCAGGAATACATGAGGAAAAGCAAGGTGCTCTTGCAGCGGAGGCTGACGGAGTTTTGATTGGCGGCGATGGCGCCGCCCGCTGCGGGGAAGGCCCTATGGGTTCCGGAAAAGTTTTCGCTCGTTTTAATAAGCTTAGCCGCGAAAGTGGCGCATGGACGCGCCTAGCCTTGTGGACGGGATAGAAAGCGCAATCAGCGGCGCGGCAGGCAGGCACAAGGTGACGCTCATCAAGCTGTCCGTTGGCAAGGGCGTGTCGGTGGCGAAGGAGGAGATAGTGAAAGCGCTTGCGCAAAAATACCCGGGCGCGAGCATAGACATCCAGGACGGCGGCGCGGACGGGAGCGCCACGGTGAAGGAGATTGAAGTGGAGTGAGAGGCGCGCAGTATGGGCGTGATTGTGAAGGAAATAAGGCGTAATTTTTAGGCGGATTTTATGATTATCGGCGTGGACGAGGCGGGAAGGGGCTGCATAATCGGCCCCATGGTGATTTGCGCTGCGGCAATCAACCCCCTGGACGAGTACAAGATGAAGGAGATGGGCGTGAAGGACTCAAAGAAGCTCTCGCCTCTCCAGAGGGAAAGGCTCTACCCGAAAGTGGCGCACATGTGCAAGTACGCGTGCGCCAAGGTGACCGCGCAGGAGCTCAACGTCATGATGGACAAGTATTCCCTCAATGAGATTGAGGCGATAAAAATCGCCGGGCTCATAGACTCGCTTGCCCTCCCCGGCGCAACCGCGTATGTGGACTCGCCGGACAACGTGCCTGCGAAGTTCGCGAAAAGGATTGAGAAGTACATGAGGACAAGGCACAGGATCGTGTCGGCGAACAAGGCGGACGACCTGTACCTCACCGTGAGCGCGGCATCGATAATAGCGAAGGTGACGCGCGACCGCGAGATTGAGAAGATAAAAAAGGAGGTCGGCATCGACTTCAACTCAGGCTACACGTCCGACCCGGTAACCCAGGCGTACATAAAGAGAAGGCATGAATTCCCTGCGCTCCTTCCCTACTTGAGGACGAAGTGGTCCACCCTGCGCGCGGACACGCAGAAGAAGCTCCTTGATTTCGAATAGGCCTGCAAGCGCCGGAATTTGGCGGCCCCTTCGCCAATAGGCTTCGGTTTTTATTGCCTTTCCCCGTATCTGCAGCGTTGGTGTGGTTTGATGGACGAGGAGAAAAAACTTCGCGGCGCGCTGAAATCATGCGGGCGCATTGTCGTCAAGGTGGGCACCAAGGCGATTTCCTCCCCGAATGGCGGGCTGGACGCCGCGGTGCTTGAGGACATCTGCGCGCAGATAGCGGGCCTGCATGATGAGGGGAAGGAGGTGATACTCGTCTCCTCCGGCGCGATTGCCACGGGAAAGGCGGCGCTTGGCGTGCGCGAGGAAAAGCTCGCCATGAACATGCAGCAGGCGAGCGCAGCGGTGGGGCAGTCCCTCCTCATGGAGCAGTACAACGCCTGCTTTCGGAAGCGCGGCAAGACCGTGGCGCAGCTCCTCCTCACGCAGGACGACTTCAAGGATGGGACGAGGCTTGCAAACCTGCGAAGCACCATAGGCGCGCTCTTCTCGCTTCGCGTGATTCCCATCGTGAACGAGAACGATGCGGTGGCAACCGACGAGCTTGACGCTTCCTCTGGAAAGAGCGAGAAGCTCTTTGGCGACAACGACGTGCTCTCCTCGCTCGTTGCTGCAAACGCAAAGGCCGATGCGCTCATAGTCCTCTCCAATGTGGAGGGGCTCCTGGGAAGCGACGGCAAGGCGGTCCCATTCGTAAAAAACATCGACGCGGCGTGCTCGCTTGACAGCGGCGCGCGCAGCGCTGGGGGGAGGGGCGGCCTTCCCGCCAAGCTTGCCGCGATGAAAATAGCCACAGGGAGCGGGATGGCTGCGGCGATTGCCAACGGAAGGGAAACCGGAGTAATCGCACGCCTCCTCTCAGGCGAGGCGGTGGGCACGCTTTTTGCAGCAGGCGCCGTCGAGCAGGAAGCCGAAACGGCGGGCTACGCCGGCAGGATTGCGCTGTCCGCAAAGGAGGCAGGGAATGCGATTGCACGCACGGGGGAGGAAAAGCGGAACGCAGCGCTTGCTGCGGCCGCCTCGCTGATTGAGCAAAACAAGGCTGCGCTTCTTGAAGCGAACCGGCTGGACCTGAAGGAAGCGGAAAAGTCCGGCGCATCCGGGGCGTTCCTTTCCCGCCTCAAGCTGTCCGCCGGCGGCATCGCCTGCCTTTCATCCACGTTGAAAAACGTGGCCGCGCTTGAGGCGCCCCCGAGGGAAATCGCAAGCTGGAGGGCCAAGAGCGGGCTCCTGATAAGGAAAGTGCGCGTGCCCCTGGGCGCAATCTGCGTGATATTCGAGTCCCGCCCCGACGTGGTGGTGGAGGCGTCTGCGCTTGCCATAAAGTCGGGCAACGCGATAGTGCTCAAGGGAGGCAAGGAGGCGATGCGCACCAATGCCGCGCTTGCAGGGATATTGCAGCAGGCGCTGAAGCAGGCAGGGATTGCGCCCGAGGCGGTGCAGTTTTTCAGCGGCAGCAGGGAAGAGCTGGCGGCATTGCTTTCCAGGGGCGACTGCCTAGACCTGGTCATCCCGAGGGGAGGGGAGGGGCTGGTGTCGTTCGTTGCCAAGAGCTCGCGCGCGCCAGTCATCTATGCAGGGGGCGGCAACTGCCACCTTTACGTCCACGAGGATGCGGACATCGGGATGGCCGCGGGCATCGCGGTAAACGCGAAGGCGCAAAAGCCGTCCGCCTGCAATGCCATCGAGACGCTTCTCGTCCATGAAAAGATTGCTGCGGCATTCCTGCCGCTCGCCGCAAAAAAGCTTGCCGGGAGCGGCGTGGAGCTTCGCTGCTGCGAAAAGAGCCTGGCGATAATCGGCAGGGGCAATGCAAAAATGGCAACCGAGGCGGATTTTGCAACGGAATTCCTGTCCCTCGTGCTCGCGGTGAAAGTGGTCCCCTCGCTTGAGGAGGCCGTGGCGCACATCAACAGGCACGGCACCAGGCACTCGGAAGCGATAATAACGGAAAGCCGCGCGGCGTATGTGAAGTTCGCAGAGGGCGTGGACGCCGCAGCCGTATACTGGAACGCCTCCACGCGCTTCTCGGACGGCTCGGAGTTCGGATTCGGCGCGGAGCTGGGCATAAGCACGCAAAAGCTCCACGTGCGCGGCCCCATGGGCATCGACGCGCTTTACACCTACAAGTACGAAATAGAGGGGAACGGGCAGGCGCGCTGAGGGCAGGGCGGCTTAGCACGAAATAGGGGGAGGGGGCAGGCGCGCTGGGGACGGGATGGCCCGGCGCTCTTGAAGCCGGAGTGTTCCCCGAACATGTCTTTTTGGCTTTGCGCGCCGTGCTAGCGCTTTTCCTGCGCTGGGCCGAACTTTGCGGAAAGGCCCCGTATCTCGTGCAATATCTCGGCAAGGAGCTTTTCGGATGAGACGTGGTGGACCTCGGCGTCGGTCCCGTTTGTCGACCTTATCTTTTGCACCATCCCCATTATTTCGGATATGAGCGCGTCCTTGTTGGCAATGCCGGGTATCATCATGCTGGAGGCGAGCTTGCTTGAGCCGGCGGTTTCGATTTCTATGGTGGCAAGCCCGAGCATGCGCTCCGCAAGCGTGCGCTCGGATGTGATGTCCTGTATGCGCCCGAACGGGATGACGGTGGTTTTCCTGGTCAGCACGCCCTCGCGCACGATGAGCTCCTTGTCGCCTATCTCATACGTGAAATTCAGGTAATGCATGTGGAGCCACCAATACACCGCAAGCCCGAAAACAGGTGGGAGGATGATTGCCAGCACTGCGAAATCCGACCGTGCAACCCCGTAAATCGAGGAGTCGGGCAATAGGAAAAAGAGGAAGGCGCCAAGCAGGAGGGCAATCGATAGGACGGCGGCTGTGGGAAGGAACCAGAGCAATTTCACTTTCCGGTCAAGACGGCGGACATCACCCATAAGACCCACCCGGAAATTACAGGTGCTTATGCGCCCCAAGCCGTAAATGCGTTCCCACCCGCGGATGGGTGGCAGGCGCAGCGCTTGCGCTGACGGGAAAATGCCTGCGAAAAGGAATCACCTGAGCACGACAAGCGGGATGATGCCCGCGTCAAGCTCGTGGCGCGCCACGTCGATGGACGACTCGCCCGCCTTGACTTCCATGAGCGGCGGCGCGCCGTAGGAGATTTGCAGCGCGCGCGCGCCCAGTATGCGCGCAAGCTCGAACTTGTTGAGTGTGTGAGATGACATGGTTACCACGCTATGATTGGTTTGGGTGGGCACGGGTTTTTAATCATAGTGGAACCCCGGTTCCGCTTCTGGCAAATTTCCAGAGAAATTTGCCGCACTTATGAAAGCGCCCTTATTCCTCATCCGAAAGCGCAAGGTAGTCGCGGTCGTTGAACGAGTAGATAGGCTTGCCGCTCATGCGCAAAAGCGCAGCCTGCTCGCTTTCGCACACCGCAGGCTCTGCGCCCGAGTGCGCGGAAAGATGGAACTTGCCTCCGAACGAGCAGAGCACGTATGAGTTCTTGGTGCTGGTGACATAGATGCGCGCGTCCGGGGAGCCGATGCTGCGGAGCAGGCTGCAAAGCAGCATGGACTTGTCAATCTCGTCCCCGGCCATGATGGACTGCATGTCCGAGAATGTGAGCCAGAAGGCGACTGGGGGCGAGATGGTGGAAAACGAGGCGACGTACTCGCAGCACATTTTCGCAGCCGACAGGAAGTGCTCCTCGTATATGTAGGGGCGGAACGATTCGAGGAGCGAATCGCGCGTCTTCACGATTATGGGGTCGTGGGGCAGTATCATCCCTTTCAGGTCGGAAACCGTCTTGTTCTCGTGCTCCTCTATTTCCTCGCGGTAGCGCTCTATTATGAGCCGGAACAGCTTGAGGCGCAGCTCGCCTGAAGGCTCGGGCGGCGCGGAAGGGGAAACTGCTGCGCCCTGCTGCGCATCAGGCGCGGCGGCCGGCTTTTTCCTAAGCGAGTCGAGCAAAGACGCCATATTTGTTGTATTTGATGGCAGATATTATAATAATGAGTGAAAGAAGATGCTGCTTTGTGTAATTTTCTCAAAAAGCAGGCAGGCAGAGCCAGGAAATCGCCTGGCGCCGCTGCGGGGGAAGGATTGGCTGGAAATGCGCGGCCTGCAGGCGCTTCGCTGCTGGGGGGAAGGCTGGCTTGAAAGGCGCGGGCCTCACACAAAATACGAGCAGGTGATGGTCTGGAAAGGGGCCTGGCAGATGAACGACTGCACCCTGTCATTGTTGGCAAAGTCGGTTTCCCACTGCGCCTGGGTCGGGTTGGCCGTGACCGTGATGCTTTGCGTGCCGGCTGCAACGCAGGTGCAGGCAAGGCGGTTCACGCTGATGCCCGATGCCTGGGCATTGATGGGGGGCAAAGGATAGCTGTCCCTGCCCGAAACAACCGTGCAGCCCGGGGAGAATGCCGCCGTGCTTATGGAATCGTTGACGGCGTCCATGTTGCCCTGGTTGAATACCGTCACGGTGAATTGCACCACCTGGTTCAGTGCCACCGTGGGGTGGTCGGGCAGGATGGACGTGACGACATAATCAGGCCCGATTGGGGTGTTGGAAATGTCGAACGGAAGCTCGCAGTAAAGCGGGATGCTGGTAAGCGTGGAAGTTGCATTCACTTTCTCCCCAATCTGTGGGGTCGGGGCGTTGGAAAGCGAGAGCGTGCTGCTGGGGGCGGCCCCGGAAGGGGTGTTGGCGGGGGACATGCTGCCGCCAGTTGCGCTTTGCTGCCACAGGAAAGGCGGGCATGGCGTCTGCGCGCTGCCTGCAAAACAGGTGGCAACCACTGCGGAGGATGAGAACGTGCCGAATGGCGGCTGTGAGCCCGCAAATGCAAGCGAGCACGATGTGGGCTTGGCATTGCACATGACAGGCAATGCCTGCGTGTTGTCAGTCTCCAGAAGCTCGTCTATGGCATTTCCATTGTCCACCGTCTCCACCATGCTCTTGGCGCCGGGGCTTGAGCAGGTGAAAATCCACCCGTCCACCTGCTGCGCGTTCACCGCAAGAGGGGCGATTGTGAAGTCCTTCGCGGTTGCCTGGAACGTGGTGTGCGTGATGGACGGCACTGCGGCTGCCGCGTTGCCTATGTTCTTTGTGGTGAACTGGGCGGTGAAAGGCACGCCCACGAATAGCGTGGAGGGGATTGCGATTGTGGGCACGTAATTGGGCTTGAGCGCGGGCGGGGCGGACGTGCATTCTATTGTTTTCGTGTCCGCGTTGTTGGCCTCGCTTGCCTCGTTGAGCTGGAAGGTGGAATCGGCCGTCGATGT
>JBAZBT010000039.1:0-8187 GCA_041671345.1 Candidatus Micrarchaeia archaeon | reverse complement strand
GGCGAAGGCAACCGTGCTTGTCGAGGCGGTGAAGGGCGTGAACTTCGAGGAGCTCCTCAAGGCGGCGGTGGCACCGGCGGCAGCGGCCCCGGCGGCGGCGCCCGCAGGCGAGCACAAGAAGGAAGAGAAGAAGGAGGACCCGGCCAAGCAGGAGGCTGCAGCGGCAGAGGGCCTTGCATCGCTCTTCGGTTAGTTAAGCAAACCAATTGGCTGGCAACAGCCAGTTCCTTTATTTTTCCCTTTAATTTTCCTTTTTCTTTATTTTCCACCTTTAGCTACTGCTTTAAATTCGTTTCGCGCCTGATTTATGCGTGATTCTATGAACACTTCCTTCCGCCAGAGAACACCAGCCCCGCCGCTTTCGCAGATACAGTTCCGCAATCCCTTGGGCAAGCGCTCCAAGAAAGCCGCGCCCGTCCCATCCGCTGCCCAGGCTGCCGAGCCCAAGGCGCGCGCAAACGCGCGGTTTTACGATGCCTTTCTCTGGGGCGAAATCCCCCTCGGCAACACAATTCCCGCATGGATGCTCCCGAAGCTGGTGGCCGACAACCGCATGGGCATAGCGCAGAAATTCCTGCGCCGCGTCTCGAGTGAGAGCGTTGAAAAGAAGGGCCGGGCGCTCGAATGGGCGCTTATCCTTCTCGATGCGGCGGAAAGGCGCATTCTCGGGCTCCAAGGCGAGCTGCCCCCCAAGGCGCCAATCCCCGATGCAGATGCTGCCGGGCATGGCGGGCTTGGGCAGCAACTCGAGGAAGTTGCCAAGCTGAACATTTCCGTGGTCTCCAGCCTCCAATCGCTTAGCGCGGTTGGCCATTACGAGATAAAAACGCCCTGGATAAAGGTGTGGGCAGGCTCATTGAGGCTCAAATAATCCCAAGCGAGGTGGCAATATGGTGAATGCATATCGGGATGTCAGGATTCTGCAGCGCTTTGCCAGCAACGGCAAAATAGGCAACCCCCGCGCGCGCGGGCAAGCCGTCCTTGTGCCGGCTGCGCCTTTCCACGTAACGCCTGACCACCGGGAAAGGATATTTGTCTCGGTAAAGCCCGGCTCCACCGCGCCATCCCAGGAATACCTGGCGGAATACATAATCCGGGGGCCGTGCATAAACAAGGCGCTCCGCTCCATCCAGGTGCTCTGCGGCGAGTACGCAAAAGGCGTGGACACGCAGAAGGCATCCGACCTGCTCTTCAATGCGCTATTCGCAGGCAGGCTCAGCTTCAAGACGGCAATCCGCGCCATAGATGTGCTTTCGGGATTGCCAGGGGCCACCGTCATGGGCGTCGCGGCAGCCCGCAGCCCCGGGCCCGGCTACTATTCTGAAAACCTGAGGAAGTTCGTCTCGCTTGTGGAAGAGGGGAAAATTTATGCCCATCTCCCCTTGGAGCAGAAAGCCGAGCTTCTGGAGCGCGTGCCGAGCTGGCGGAACCAGCCGTTCACTTCGCCTTAAGCTCAAACATGCGCATCACTTCAGAAGCAAATCCTCAACCAATCCGCTTAATCAAATCCTTATCGAATGCCAACGGCGCCGCAAGCGCGGTTTTGCACGCGTGCATCACTGAAATGTCTGCCATGCTCAGCCTTCCTTTTTGCTTCAGGAATTCGGATAAAATTTCCTTGCGCTGGCCTTCTGTGAGATAGTGGACCTGCAGCCTGGAATTCGATAAGAGCCCCCCATAAGCCGCCCGGGCAGCATCCATGCCCAGTTTTCGGTTCAGCACGGTGAGGGTCTCGAAAAGGATGGAGTCGGTAATCAGCATATCCTCGTTGCGGTGCTTCTCAAAAATCTTCAGTGCCCTGGCATGGTTCACATCCAAAGGATGGAAAAGGGAAAAAAGGAACGAGGTGTCAAGAACCATCATATGGATCATCGTAGAGTATCTTGTCGTGGTCCAGCCTTACCTTCCTGCCCTTGAACTTCTTGTCGTTTTCCCTTATCTCGGCAAGCAGGCTATCCCAGTTGTCTGTTTTTTTTGCAACCGGGGCGGGTTCTGGAAGCATGCCTGCAATCGCCTCGCTGTAGCTCTGCCCCTTGGCGCGCTTTATGCGCGTAAGCTGCTCGTACACGGGGTCGGACACGTTTATCAGCCTGCTCATGATGTATATGTATACATATACGTTTATATGGCTAATGCCCTCAGGCGTGCCTTCGTTTCTCAAAGGCCGCCTGAAGCGCAATGTACCTGTCAATCCGGAGCCTCCAGGCCCCGCTTGTTATTTTCGCAGTTTCGTATTGCATGGATGCCACCTCGTTCAAATCACTAAAACACGGCCGGGATGCCGAAAAGCTCCACTGCCTCGTTGCGCGCAATCACCATGGGCCCCTGCTCGGTCTGGAGCACGATGCTCGAGCCCAGCCGCGAAAACCTGCTCTCAATCTTCATGGCGCGCAGGCGGTCCACCACGTCCTTTATCTCCTCGTACGAAAGTTCTTCGATGTTTATTTTCATTTGGTCACCTTTGCCAGGTTTTCCTTTCGCCTTGGCATCTATGGACGGGCTTTCGCTGGTATATAAAGCGGCGGAGAGGGTAGGATGCCGGTGGACTAAACAGAAGTTACAACAACCCATTCCCAAGGCCCCCCTATTCGAGCCTTTGGCTCGAATGGGCCCATTTTTGCCCGAGGGCAAAAATTGGGACGCCTTTCAGGCGTGGGTGAAGGCGGCTTATCATTTGCCTAGCATTTTCCTTATCTCATCGGCAAGCCCATGCCTTCAGGCATGGGCTGTTGGCCACTAGCTTGCCGGGGCAGAAAAACAAAAAGAGAAAGCCTATTCCTGCTGGCCCCTTGCCACTTCCTTGATGAAGCGGCCTATCTCCCACTTGGTGATTGCAAGCTCCAGCCTTTCGAGAAGATTCGGGCGCTTCCTGCCGTCTTTCCGCGCTTCCAGGCACGCGTCTTCCCTTGCCGCGCGCTTCATGCCTTCCTTCAGGGCGCCCAGCTTGTCTTTTGGCACGACCACGGTGTTCTGCCTTTCGCTGGCGTCCCATTCCCCGTTCTCTGACAGCACCACTTTGGGCGCCTCGCCATTCTTAAGCAGCTGGAACGCCGTGGTGGAAATGCTCCTGGGCATGTTTTGGCCAGGCGCGCCCTGGCGTGCTTGTGTCCTTTGTTCCATAAAATCCCTCACAATGGTAATCTATGTTATATAATGTTTATAAATGTGCCCGCCCGGCGGCAATCCCCGCAGCTCAGTTTATCCGCGTGGATACCGCTTTCTTCCCCAAAAGAAGCGCGAGCACGCGCGCGGGCTTTCTCGCGTTCACGATGTACGCCGGCGTGCGGCATTTCATGATCTCGCGGATCTTCCCTTCCATCCCGCCGGTCACGTCCGGCGCGCCTGAGCAATGGAGGTGGCGCGACACGGCTGCGAAGTTCTTGCGAGTGACCCTCGGCACCAGTTTCCCGCATGCAAGCACGCCGTCCACGTTGGTGGCCATCACCACGCGCGTGGCGTATTTCCCGAAATACGAGACAATCTGGTCGCCTGAGCACACCGAGCAGCCAAGCGCGGAGTCCGGCACCATGTCCCCGAAAAGCACGGGCACGTAGCCGCTTTTCAGGCAGTTGAAGACGACTTTCTTGTCCATGAAGACGATTCGCCTGTTCCTGCTGCGCGCAATGTCTGCCGGCGGCACGGACATCGCAGGCACGCCTGCCTTGATGAGCGCGTCGGTGACGTGCGAGGAGAAATGCGAGCAGGCCGAGTGCGTGAGCGCGCACGCCCACGTTTGCTTTTTCGTTTTCACTCCGTCGTTGAGCTTGTACTTGAGCACAGGGGCGTGCCCGAACGAGCCAGCCCCATGAACGACTATGAGGTCGCGCACGCCTGCCTTGTACGCCCTGCCCACGGCAGCGGCAAGCTTGGCTATGCTGGCGGTATCCGCCTCCATGAACCCGTGCTTCCTGGTGAGCACGCTCCCTCCGAGCTTCAAAAGCTGCATACGGGGGGATTGCCAAAACCTATTTATAAGGGTTATTGGATGAATTTTCACATGCGAATTCTCGTGGCAATCACCGGGGCATCCGGCATAATATACGGCTCCCGGCTAGTCGGGGCGCTGCGCGCCTCCGGGCAAAACGTATCGGTTGTCGTCTCCGAGGGCGCCAAAAAGGTGGCAAAAGCCGAAGGGGCCGCGCTCCCCCGCGCAGACTATGCCGAAAGCGGCTTTTCCGCGCCATTCGCGTCAGGCTCCAACGCCGCGGACGCGCTCATCGTGTGCCCCTGCTCGCTTAAGACTTGGGGCGAAATAGCGAACGGGGTGGGCAGCAGCCTGATTACGCGCGCGGCCGAAGTGTGCCTCAAGGAGAGGAAAAAGCTGGTGCTCGTGGTGCGCGAAACGCCCTACTCGCTTATCGCAATCAGGAACATGGAGCGCGTGACGCTCGCAGGCGGCATCGTGCTGCCTGCCTCGCCGGGCTTTTACCACAAGCCGCGCACAGTGTCGGACATGGTGGACTTTGTGGTGGGCAAAACAATGGACTCGGCAGGCATTCCAAACAAGCTATTCCAGAGGTGGGGCAAGTGAAGAGGCAAGGCGCGACTTTCCGCAATTTCATCGAGAATATCCGGGCAGAGGGCAAGACGGCGGAACTGGCCAAAACCGCCTCGCTCAAGCTTGAGCTTGCAGGCGTGATGGCCGCCTTTGACGGAACGCCGGTTTACACCGAGCGGGTGGCAGGGCTTCCCGGCGCGCGCGTTGCGGGCAATGTTTTCTGCACGCGCGAGCTGATTTGCGAGTATCTTGGCATCACGCGCGAAGAGCTCATCCCCGCGCTCATCTCCGCAATAAACAAGCCGTCCGAGCCTGAGCTGATTGACGCAAAGGATGCGCCTGTTCTTGAAGTCGAAGCGCCGGTTGACCTCTCCAGGCTCCCCATCCCCATTCACGCTGAAAAGGACGGCGGCGCATACCTCTCATCCGCGGTGGTGATTGCCAAGGACAAGGAATTGGGGCAGAACTGCTCCTTCCACAGGATGATGGTGATTGGCAAGGACCGCGTGGCTGTCCGGATATTGCACCGCCATCTTGACGAGTTCATCAAGCGCGCAGGGGGCGAGCTGGACGTCGCATTCGTGGTGGGCGCGCCCATAAACTTCCTGCTTGCCTCCGCCTGCTCTGTGGAAATCGGGAAGGATGAAACCACAATCGCAAATTCCCTTGCGCATCTCCGCACAGTTCGGCTGGAAAGCGGGATAGAAGTGCCGGCGGACGCGGAATTCGTGTTCGAAGGCAAGATAACGCGCGAGCTGGCGGACGAAGGCCCGTTTGTGGACCTGACTGAAACTTATGACGTGGTGCGCAAGCAGCAGGTGATGAAAATCACGCGCATACGCCATCAGCGCGACCCCATCTGGCACGTCCTCCTGCCAGGCGCATTGGAGCACAAGATACTGATGGGCATGCCGCGCGAGCCAACGATTTACAATGAAGTGAACAATGTCGCGCACTGCACGGGCGTGAACGTCACGCCGGGGGGCTGCTCCTGGCTTCATGCGGTTGTAGGCATCAAAAAATCGCGCGAGGAAGACGGCAAGCGCGCCATCGCCGCCGCATTCGCAGGCCACAAGTCCCTCAAGCATGTTGTAATTGTGGACGACGACATCGACATCTACTCGCCCGCGTCAGTGGAGTGGGCAATCGCCACGCGCGTGCAGGCCGACAAGGACGTGGTCATCCTGCGCGGGCAGAAAGGCTCCTCGCTCGACCCCTCCGCGGACGCGCACACCTATGCGACTTCAAAAATGGGCATTGACGCCACGCGCCCGCTGGTCGCGCACGGGAAGAATTTCGAGAAGGCAAAATGGATGGAAGTGAGGAAAGAGGATTACCTGTAGATGGTGGCATGGACCTAGATGGGGCATTCAAGGCAACGTCAAAAGTGATTTTCGGCGAGGAAATCGGCACTCTTTCCGAGTTCGAGCCTTACCTTCGCGAGATGCTGCTTCCATACCAGGTGAAAAAATCCTGCGTCTCGGGCAAGGGCGTGATGGTTTCCAACCTTTACTACCCGGGCGGAGCCAAGTTCGTCTCCCAAGATGAGATTTCCCTGCTCAAGTTCCCGCCGCTTTCCGTGAACGAGATAAAGGACATCGACTCGCTTTTTGCGGCGGCAAGCGAGCGCGCGGTGTTCTGCGGCAACAAGCTTTTTGGCAGGAACACCGATGTGCGCGACGTGGACAACTGCGTGGACTCATCATCCATATCTTACGGGCACAACATTTACAATGTGAAATACGGGGCCTATGTCTCCCACATGCGCGAGGCAGGGCACGTGTTCGGCGTGAGCGCCTTCCCTGGCGCTGCCCACTGCATCAGGCTGTGCGAGGGCGTGGGCGCCAACCGCTGTTTTGAAACATACTATGGCACCAATCTTGCCGACATGTATTATGCCTTCAACTGCATCGGCTGCTCGGACTGCATATTCGCATTCAACCTGCGCTCGAAAAGGCACGCAATTGGCAATCTCGAGCTGCCAAAAGACGAATATATGCGCCTGAAAAAGAAGCTTGTGGCGGAAATGGCTGATGAGCTCAAGCGCAAGAAGAAGCTTTTCTCGATTGCCGACATCGCCTACTTCGGCAGGGACAAAAAGGACGTTCCGGAGGACGAAATCGCCTATGACAGCCCGGTCCCTCCCAAGGTGGAGGAAGCTTTCAAGGCAACCTGCCGCATTGTGCTAGGCAAGGAGCATGCAGGCATCAAGCGCTTCGGGCAGTGGCTCCTGAAGCGCGCAGTGGGCGTGAAAAAGGTGAAGGGCGCGCTTGGCAGCCCCACTTACAAAATCGAGGGCTTTCCAATCATCTGTGAAATCCCTGCCGACAGGCTCGTTACCATGGATGAAGGCATCGCAGCCTCAAAAAAGCCAATCAGCATCAAGCAAGGCGAAAGCCTCACGCTTCGCGAGGCGCTCTCGCGCACGGCAAAAGTGGCGCTTTTCTCGGTGGAATTCGTTGACGGCGTGAATGACCGGTGCGTGGACACGCCCACCATCTTCACCGGCTCCAACATCTACAAGACGTGGGACACCACCGGCTCCAAGCAGTCCGCCTACACAAGCGGGGTGATAAAATCCGAGCATATCTTCGGCGGCTCCATCCGCATCCTCCAGTCGCAGTTCTGCATCAACGTTTTCGACTCCACCAACCTGAAAGGCTGCTTCGAGGTGGACGGCTCGTACTCGTCGCGCGACTCGTACTTCTGCCACAACTGCGAAAACGTGAATGATGCCATGTTCTGCTTCAACACGAAATCGCTCTCACACGCATTCTGCAACCAGCAGGTTGGGAAAGAGGAGTACGCGCGCCTCAAGCGAATATTGCTCGACTACATAAACTCCGAGCTTGAGGAAAAAGGCGGGCTTGAGGCTTCCATTTTTAACATTCCTGTGAAGAAGAAAAAGAAGTGACGAGGCTATTTTTTCCTGTAGCCGAATATTTTATCATAGGCTGGGTGGCTCACAATGTCCAGCACATCCAGGAATATTTCCATTATCTCTATTTCCGCGCCTTCACGCTGCGGCTGGCGCAGCGTATAAACCATGCGCCAGTAGCTTGCCAAATCCACCTTCCAAAGGTTTGTAACGCCCATATCAGAATATTTCCTTGGAATCCGGCTTCGCGGAACCTGTTCACCATAATCATGGCGCTCTTTCAATATGTCTATTTTTCCATTGATGGAGCGCAGCAAGGTCTGGTGGAATGTCGAGGAGATGCCTTTTTTCTTTTCCTCACCAACCATTTTTTCGAGATTGGCATATTCTTCCTGCGCGTCGCCTACCAAAATTACCCTCACACGCTTTTTCGCCATCACATTTCCCTTCCCTGCTTCTCTGCTTCCGCAAGCCTTGCGCTTTGATTGAACGTCCAGATGAAGCCTTTTTTTGTCTCAAGCACCATGCCGCGCTTTTCAAGGTAATCCAGCGCCACATTGAGCGTGGAGCGCATTACCGACGTTGGGAGGCTTTCCAGTATCCTGTTCCTGCTGACTGCCAAATCCGCATTCTTTATGGCTTCCTCTATCGCCATCACCGTCTTGAGCGTGGGGTAATGCAATATCTCTGCCTCTGCTCCTTTTGCCAAGCAATCACCTGATATATTTATCAGGGGATAGATATATAACTCTTCCGAGGCATCCATAAAATCATGCTACGCAAAGGATGGCGGCGGTTAATAAATTTGAGC
>JBAZBT010000038.1:0-8250 GCA_041671345.1 Candidatus Micrarchaeia archaeon | reverse complement strand
CAATCTCAAAACTAGGTGGTGTAGGCGGTCATAGTAGATGACTTTGATAGGGCGAGGGTGTAAGTGCTTAGCTTACGCGAGGCATTCAGCCTGTCGCTACTAAAGCCGTTTTAACGTATTATTCTATCCGTGCGCAAGCACGGGTAAACTCACTCCATGTGAATATCGGTCGCTCTCTTTTACTATTGTGATTTTTATCGCCCTTAGCGCAAGCGCTAAAGGGGATGGGAACGCAGTCGTGATTTTTACAGCTCTTAGCGCGAGCATTCGGCTGGTTGTGGTTTTTATCGCACTTGGCGCTAGAGAAGATGGAATCGCAGCCGTGATTTTTACAACCGCTAGCGGAAGCGTTCGCGCGCGGCCGTGAATTTTACTTAGCGCGAGCGCTGCCGCTTGAGCAAAAAGAAAAACCGAAAATAAGAAACCTACTCGGCCCGGGGGGCCGTCTGCGGGGACTCGAATATGTAGATTGTGCTTGTTTTCTTGTCTAGATACAGCCGGTATGACCTCAGCTTGAGGGTGCCAGCTGTGCCCTCTAGCTTCATGATATCGTACTTGCCCAGGACAAGCTTGTCCTCATAGCGCAAGTAGGAGGTGTCTTTCATTTCCGAGCTGCCGCCGATTTTCAGGGCGGACACCAACACGATGCTTTCCCCTGTCCTGGAGGCGTGCTGGACCCTGAAGCGGCTGGCAACCGCCGTGTCGCCCTGCTCAATGGGGGCTGCCGCCTTGCCTTTCTTCTGGGAATATGCAGGGTTGCAGAATGCCGCTGCCGCGCTGATTGCCAGCGCGATGCCCGCCACCATGAGCGGGAATTTTGTGTAAGACCATGTCCTGGAGGCCGCGCGCGCAAGCGAGGATGCCTTTTGCACTTTCGGAACTGCAGAGATAACGTTTGCCATTTGCTTCATTCCAACCCCTCCACATGTAAGTGTTAAAATAAGGTGGGAAGGGGATTTAAAGGTTGCGGCGGGAACCGGCGCGCGAATGCGGTTATTTGAAGGTGTCGGAAGGCTGGCTGGGAGAGGTTTTTTTCCAGACGGTCAAGCAATTAATTTGCACTCCATCAATTTCCGTGGCATATAAGAAAACGTAATTCTTAGTTTCTGTTAGAAAAGGATGTTTCCGCAGAGCTACTTGGTCTTCGACGCTTAGGACAATAGCGTCGTTGATCTTTAATTCTTTCCGGGGGTGATTGCGAATATAAACTCCGGAAAAGGTCCCTACAAATGTGATTGCTGCCGGTTGCTCCCCTCGGTTTTCCTTAAAACTTGCATACCGTTTTTTTTCGAGCGTGTTTCCTAAAGAATCTTTCGGATACTCTATCTGTTTGATTTGGGCGCTGAGAAGCAGGGGAACCGCCACCGCGCCAAAGATGGCTGCGTTGCGGATGGCTGAAGCAATGCGAGGACGAAAGACACCTGACCGTATTTGCTCGTGTTTTCTCAAATGAAACGCCATGTAGATGTTATGAGAAGTCGTTATTTTAAGGTATCAGATGGGTTTGGTGCAGATTGCGTTGGTGTTGGGGAGTTCTTCCTCCAGACGAGTAGGCGGTGGATTGACACGCCATCAATCTCTGGTGCATATATGAAAACATAATTCGCAGTTTCTGCTATGGTTGGGTATTTTTGCAGAGCCTTCTGAACATCGATATTTAGGATAATGTCATCATTGACCTTTAATTCTTTCCGGGGATGGTTAGGGATATAAACCTCGGAAAAATTCCCAACAAATGTAATTGCTGCTGGTGATTGCCCCCGGTCTTGTTTAAAAGTTGCATACCATCGTTTACCCATATTAAACTCCGAAGAATCTTTCGGAAATGAAATCTGCTTGATTTGGGCGTTGAGAAGCATAGGAGCTGCTACTGCGCCAAAAAGAACCGCATTGCGTATGGCGGAAACAACGCGAGGACGACGGGTATCTGGCTGAATTTGCTCTTGTCTTTTGCTGAAAACCGCCATGAAACCACCATTATTGATTTTTATCATTGGATGCATTCGCCGCGATGCTGTCCCTCTTCACTGGCTTGGATTGCTTTTGATCTTTGGATGATTTCGCATTTTTTCTTTGAGACTCTAATATGTATTGAAATTGAGAAAGATTATCAAAGTTCTCCTTCGTCACATTCTCCTTGTACACGGCTATCGCGCTTAGCACCGGCTCTGCATCATCTTTGGAAACCTCGCCGCTCTTGACCGCAGCGTCGAGATTGCTGGACCATTGCTTGACAAGCGGGTAATTTTTCTGGAGGAGGGTGAGCGCTTTCCCGATGCTCTTGTCGTTCTCCTCGACCAGGTTGGCAAGCGGGATGCTGAATTTTCCTTCCATTGCTTCCCTGCCCGTGGCATCCACCATCATGTCCTTTGAAGCTGCTGCCTTGAGAGTGCTTATGAGCATGGAGGGCACGAGAACACCTACCGCCTTGCCGAACTCGGCCCTTGCCGCCGCGTATTCGACCTCTGCCTTTGCTTTTTCCACCTCGGTTGCGGTTGCGAGCTGCCCGCTTGCAGCCAGAAGGTTCTGGCATATGGCAAGCTCGCTATTGGTTCCCAGTCTTCCTGCGGAAATTGCAGGCAGGATGTATTTCTTTGCATCCTGCAGCTGCGCATTCATCACTTCCACCTTGTCGTTGAGCGCGCCGATGTCCTTCACGTTCCCGGTTTCAAAGTCCTTGAAGCCTTTCGTGAACGTTTCGAACGTTGACGCAACCGCCTCCTTTACGTCTGGGCTGCGCGCGCCGAAGTATTCGTTGGAGAACGTGGTGGTCGCATCGAGCTGGAGTGCGAAATAATCGTGGCTGGATGGCGTGCAGTCCATATATTTGTTATGAGAAGTGGTTATTTTAAGGTATCGCTGGAGTTCGGCATGTTCTGTTTTTTCCTGAAGACGTAGAAGTTATTGTAGGGCCAATCCGAATACTTTGCAAAGTAGAAAAACGCATACTTGTCATTTTCTGTGAATTCTTGATGGAACAGCTTTTTTTGCTCAGCGACACTCAAGACCACACCCTCCGGAAGCAAAATGTCTTCTTTTGGTCGCTTCACCATAGTAATTCTGACACCAGTCAAATATTCCAAACTGATGTTGGGCTGGCTTATGTGTTTGTAGTCGGAACGGAGCCAGGTGAATTTTACTGTGTCAACTGAAGGAGGAAACACATGGTATTGCGGAGCCACCTGAGCGATAAGAACTGGTGATGCGAGTGCCAAAGCGGATATGAGAACAGCTTTTCTTGCAAAATGCCCGGGGGACACGTGATTGAACGTAGTGTGCTTATTTTTATAGTCGAGTTGTTTTGTAACCATGGAATACCCATAATACACCATTATTCATAGCAGAGTGTATTTAATGCTTAGCCTTTCTTTCTACTAGGAGTTGACTTGTCAGCAATAACCCCAGATGTATTCGCAGGCGTTTCATCGTTAAGAGGCGATGACTGATTGGATCTTTTACTTTTAAGAGTAGCTTCATAGTCATCTGAAATTAGTTGAATATTATCGTATGTTTTGTTAGCTTTGAACGCTTCCACATCATCTTCTATTTTTTTCAGGTCAATTTCTGAAATCCCCTTCGGACGCGCTCCACTTTTTATTATTTTTTCAAGTGCGGGCAATTGCCGTGTTTCCGTCTGTTCTAGAATCTTCGGAAATGCTGCTGCGGCTTGCGCTACTATGTTTGCATAGTTGTCGGCAGCGTCAACATTCAAAACGCGCGCGGCTGAGAGCGCCTCTCCTTCTTTCTTCAACGTACTGCTGCCCATCCCTTTCGCCACCTCAGTGTAGAACCCTACCTTCGCCCGCGCCTCGCCGACCTGCGCTTCCTGCAGGCTTTCCACGGCGTCGGCATGGGCGGCATTCGCGGCAGAATCGCTCTTGAACTCCTTTGCCGCAAAATCGCGCATGCCGCCTTGCAGTGAGGCGCCTTCGGCGAAATCGGGAGCGCCGGCGCCCTTGCGGCCAGCCGCCGCCTTCCTGTCCTTCTCTGCAGCCTCCGCCTTCACCCTCGCGCCGGTTTCGTTCATGAGCTTCTGCAGGCTGTCTGCTATCTGCCTCAGGGCGGCAGGGTCGTTCACGCCAGATATGGACAGCAGGCCTTCCTTAGCCGCCTGCAGCTGCGCATTCATCACTTCTACCTTGTCGTTGAGCGCGCCGATGTCCTTCACGTTCCCGGTTTCAAAGTCCTTGAAGCCTTTCGTGAAAGTTTCGAACGTTGATGCCACCGCCTCCTGTGCGGCTGGGCTGCGCGCGCCGAAGTATTCGTTGGAGAACGTGGTGGTCGCATCGAGCTGGAGCGCGAAATAGCCCTGCATCGCCGCGTTTGTCGCCTTCAGCTGCCGCTTGTCAAACGGGCTGTCGATTGCCTCCAGGACCCTGCAAAGCGAGATTGCCGATTCGATTTCGGTGATTTCGCCTTTTGCGGAGTTGTATGCGTGCGAGCCGGGAGTCAGCGACTGCAGCGACTCTTCGAGCTTGCCCTTCCTGGCTTCCGCGGCCGCCTTCCTCGCGGATGATTCCGCCTCGGCTTTCTTGTCCGCCTCGGCGTTGCCAGTCTTGATGTCCGCCATTTCGATTGCGTTGTGGACAGTTTCGTTGCTGTTTATCTTGCCCATCAGGTCGCGCGTCGTGTTCACATAGCTCTGCGCCAGCCTCAGCGACTGGGCAGAGGCATTTTGCTTCCTCAGCATATCCGCGTAGGCCTTGTGGGCCGAAATGTTTGCGCCAATCGCATCTTTCTTGTCCTGGCCAAAGACGCTGCCGAAGCTCTTCAGCAGGTACATGCCAGCCTCGGCCCTGGCCTCGGACACGGATGCAAGCCGGTTCTGGTGGTCCATCCTCTCGCCATCATCGAGCATGTATCCGTTTTTCTTGAGATATTGGGCAGGGGACCCGGGGATTGCGGCAATCAGCCCTTTCTTTTGAGCGTCAGTCAGGCTGAGGGCATCCACCTCGGCCCACACCGTCTTGCCGCCCTTGCTGGCCGGGGCGTAATATATCTTGGTGTTGCCGGGGCCCGCAGCAATGCCAAGGGTGGCATCGCCGTTCACCACCACCTCCCTGGGAGCGCCCTCGCCTTTCCCATATGCCTTCCTGTCCACCGCGGCGTCTATTGCGGATGCGACCGCCCCGACGCCCAGGCCAAGCCCGTCAAGGACAGGGGATACGAGATAGTTGAACGGGTATGGCACCCCTGGCGCAGTGCCCGCGTTCGCCATGTCATAAGACGTGCCTACGCGCTGCAGGCCCGGGTCAAGCCAGCCCGCAATGGCATTGACATTCATGCCGTAGCTGCCTATCTTGAAAGCGCCCGAGCTGTTGAAGCTGTCCATGAAGCCCTTTGCCTTGTCGCCCTTGCCGGACACCTGCAATGCCTTGGAGTAGTTTGATATTTCGCACATGATGGAGTAAAGCGCAATCATGAGCTTCACAAGGTCAAGGAGCGTCTGGACGCTCGTCTTCACGTCGCTCCACGAGCCCTTCGTGAACAGCTCTTTGATTGCGTCGGTGGATGGCTGGCCGTCCTTCTTGGATATGCCATACTGGGCAAGCGAGATGTTGAGGAGGAGCTTGAGGATTTCAAGGATGGACTGCCCGACGTTCTGGCCCTTGAGCGAGAAGCCCACGATGAGCTTGTCGATGCTGGATGCGTTCTCGGCAGTGGGCTTGTTCGTGAAGGCCTTGATTATGCTGGACACCGGGTTGATGCCGCTCAATCCCTGGAATGCAATGCCCTGCGAAACTCCGCTTTGGCTCGAGCCCGGGGCCGCGCCGACGTTGCCCCTGCCGGCATCCGCCTTCTCGCCGCCCGCCCTCTTCGTTTCTTTGCTTGGCGCCACGGTTTTCAAGCTTGCCTGCGCTTGCTTCGCATTCTTGCCCACAGGCGTGCCGCCGCTTCCTTGGACCGCTTTGTTGACCTGGGCGCCTTGGCCGCTATTGCCCCCTGTCGCCGTGCCGCCGCCTTTGTCGCCGCCATCTGCGCCGCCGACTTTCTTTGCGCCCCCGGGCTTGACATTTTCCAGGCTCTGCCCTTCAAGCGCCGCGCCCTTGCCTTTCTCTTTCTTCTGCATGTCCAGCCCGAGCGCGCCCTTGATTGGCCCCATGACGCCGCCGGCCTTGATGCCTTGCATGTCGCTCTTCACCGCCATGGTGCCGGATGCCGTGCCCATGGCATAGGAAATCAGGTCGAAGTTCTTGTTCTGCACGCGCGCAGAGTACTGCCTTCCGCGCGCGAGGCGGGGCGAGGACATGTCGAACATCTGGAACGGGTTCCTCCCCACCGCGAAGGAGGCGCCCAGCAGCAGCCCTAGTATGAGCATGAGGGGCCAGCAAAGCGGGGCGAAGTCGCGCGGCACCTTGTTGCAGATGTAAAGCTCGTTGTGGGACAGAATATAGTCGGGATAATTCTTGATGCCCGTGGGCGCAGGCGCATCGAGGCATGGGATGGGCGCCTGGCTGAGGGTGGCGGGGGATAGCCCCGTGCTTCCCAGGCAGGTTTCGCGCGCCTTTATGGCAGCCGCGTCCTGCCCGGCTGCGGCCGAGAGCGGGCAGAATATGAACCAGTAGTCCAGGCAGCCCGGGAACTGCGGGTCGTAGAAATATGGCAGCCTGCCATCGGAGCCTGTCTTTGAATAGCACATGTTTATGTTGTCCTTGTCCGTGAGGTTCACCATGAAGATGAGCGCGTCCGGCATCGGGGTCTTTATGTAGTCCACCCTGTCCAGGCTGTAGACAAACACGCTCATCGCGCTGTTTTTAGGGTCGAGCGTGATGTCGGTGTAGGAGCTGATTGTGGGGGCGATGTCGCAGGCTGCGGCCTGGCATGCGTGGTGCGTGCATATGCCGCTGCAGCACTGCGAGTTGAATATGCACCCTTTCGCGTCGTTTGCCATGCAGCACGATTTTGCCCCGGTGTAGATGCTGGTCTTGCCGCACGTAAGGTCCTGGTTCTCGCAGCACAGGTATGGGGCTTCGCACGAGCCCCCAGCGGATGAGCATTGGGACGTCCCCCAGGTGCAGGCGGAATGGAAGTTGTTGCAGGCGGCATAATTGTCGTTGAAGTTCTGGCAGATGCCGGTCGACACCAGCCCGCCCTGGCAGGAATTGCCGTTCCATGTGCAGCCCGAGCCAGGCTTGCTGCAGCAGGCCTGGTTGGTTATGCCGTTGCATTGCATGGTGCTTGCCGCCTTCGCAGTGCACCAGCCGGAGTTTGGCACCACGGTGCCGCAGGAGGACCAGGTGCAGCCGCTGGCAGGGTTATCGAAGCTTTCGCACGCTATTTTGTTGTCATTGTAATTCTGGCAGAAGACCGAAGGGGTGGCGGTGCCATATTGGCATGCGGAGTTGCTCCACGCGCATGAGGCTGCTTCGCAGCACGCCTGGCCCGCGCCTGAGAGGGCCCCGCAGTCTCCGATTGGCTGCGACCCGCCTGTGCAGGAGCCGGACCCGGGGATTTTCTCGCCGCACGCGGATGGCCCTGGCGCGGACGGAACCCACATGCATGCTGCGCTGGCAAAGCTCTTGCAGCCGTATTCGTTGCTGTTGAATTCGCCGCAGAGCACGGTGTGGGTTGCGCCCCCGGCGGTGCTTGTGCACAGGCCGTTCACCCATGCGCAGTTGCTCACCTTCTCGCAGCAGGCTTTCCCTTCCGGGTTCATGTACGTGCATGAGCCCACCGTGTTGCCGGTGTTGCTGCCTGCGCAGGTGCCTGCCCCGTATCCCGGCACCCCGCACTCGCCGGGGGTGCTGCCGGAAGAGACCGTCACCTCGGGCGTGAAGACAGGGGAGGGATTCCCGGCTATGCTGCCGTCGGTGTAATCCAGCTCGCACTGCAGCTTGTCGCCTGGAAGGAGCGCGGGCGGGGCGACTGACAGGACAAGGGTACTGGTGTCAATGGGCATGCTGCCGGATGATTCCAGGCCCGGGACGCCGTTCACCAACAGCTTGGCAACGTAGCCCACGGCCTGCTGCTCGGAATCGTGGAGCGTGGCGCTGCAGGCGACCGTGCCGCCGATTTTGGGGCTGGACGGCGAGATTGAGAATGATGTGAGGGTGGGGGCGGTGTTGGTGGGCGCAGACACGACCACGGTCGCGGAATGCGCCGTGGCGCCGGAAAGGTAGCCGTCGTTGTAGTCAAGCAAGCATGAGAATTCGTCGCCCTGCACCGTGTTCATCGTGTGCGACAGCACCACGCTTTGCGTGTTGGTCTGGATTTGCCCGCTTGACTGCCACACCGCCACGCCGCGGTTCA
>JBAZBT010000037.1:0-8352 GCA_041671345.1 Candidatus Micrarchaeia archaeon | reverse complement strand
ATAAGTTTTCCAGCTTTTTCCCCCTGTACTTGAAGAAGCGGTTGTAGCCGATGAAAAGCTCCTCGGCGCCCGAGCCGGAAAGTATCCTCCATTTGCCTGCGCGCGCAGCCTCGCGGCAGCACTTGAAAACAGGCACCATGAGCTCGACCTTGTTCAGCTCGCCTTTGCGTATCTTGTAGCATTTCTTGTAGACCGAGATGATTTCCGGCTCCGTGAGCACTACCGACTTGTGGGGAAGGCCCAGCTCCGCCGCGATTTTTTTCGCGGCTTCCAGGTCCGAGCTCCCCTCCACGCCCGCGGTGATGAGGAGCGGCGTGGTGAAGCGCTTTGCCACCGTGGCGATCGCGGTGCTGTCGATGCCCCCCGAGAAAAGGATTGCCACCTCGCCCTGGCAGTTGTTGCGCACGCCGTCCACGAACAGGCCGGCGAGCCGCGTTATCTCTGAGTCTGAAAGCTTGTCCTCAACCTTGCGCATATACTCGACCTTGTGCCAATCCTTCGCGCGTTAACTTATAAAACGTACCTGTGCCGCGCGCGGAAATGCGCCGATTGGAATGAAAAAACAAAACGGGCCCGGTGAGATTTGAACTCACGACCTTCACCTTTCTCCGCACATTCGCGGAAAAAGCATAATTCACTTTTCCGAGGCCTTTTACTTTTCCGTGAACGCTTCCCTCTTTTTCGCCGAAGCGAAAAAGGGGCACGTTTTTGCCGAAGCAAAAACGCCGTTGCGAGCGAGCGCCCGCGGGAGCGAGTAAAAGGGTTCTAGGAGAGTGTCGCTCTATCCAAGCTGAGCTACGAGCCCTCGTGCACGTATTTCCATTTGATTATCTTTAAAAGCGTGCGGCATGGAAACTGCTCATGGCAGGCTCCAAGCTTCCTTATTTGCTTTTCGTCGCGCTCATGCTTTTGCTTAACGGCGCGGTTTTCTACGTCCCCTACGCCGCGTCGAGGGGGGATGCTGGCGCGCCTTTCATGTACGCGGCGTTCGCGCCCACGTGCCACCAGCTCACATCGCGCTCGGACTGCCTGCTTGTCTCGAAGATTGACGGCAGCTACTCGTTCGGGGACTGCATGAAGTCGGATGTGCTGTCGTATTCGCGCGCGAATGCTGTGGAAAATGGCGCGCAGACGGGCTACAAGCTGCCGGTGTGCAGCCGCGACGTCGCGATTTACCTTGCAATGCTAGTTGGCGCGCTTGCGCTGCCATTTGTGCGCAGGGTGGAAAGCGAGGAGTGGCCCAATAAATGGCTTCTCGTCGCCGCGTGCATCCCGATTGCGATTGACGGCTTCACGCAGCTTTTCGGCCTCCGCGAGAGCAGCAATTCCCTGAGGATGGCGACGGGCGCGATTGTCGGCGTTGTTCTCCCGTTCTACATCGTGCCCATGCTGAACTCGCTTTGGGGGATTGCAGAGGAAAAGATAGGCAGGGGAAAGGAAACGAGGAAGTAGCAGTCTACTTGACAGGGGGTTTGGGCGGTGTGCAAAGTGCGGGGCACTTCCGAAAAATGGCACATAACGGACTAAAGGGGGACGGCAAAAACCGAGAGGTTTTTGGCGCGAAGTCGGGCGAAACCCCCTTGGGATGTCACTCGAACAGGTGCTCCGCGATGACTCCGTACGCGGGCCGCGAGATGAAAAGCCCGAGGAGAGAGCCAAGCACGGTCGCCGTGGCAAAGCCGATGATTTCCACAAGCCCTGAGAAAAAGAGAAGCGGGACCATTGCGACCACTGCCACCGTCACCGAGGTGGTGATGATTGCGAACGCCTTTTCAAGCCGCTTTGACATCTCGCCCTCCTTCTTGAGAAGCTCGTCGGTAACTATTATCTGCGCATCCACCCCCACGCCGATTGCGGCGAGGATTCCCGCCATGCCGGCAAGGTCGATTGTGAAAGAGCCCAGTATCGCAAGGAGGATGACAAGCTCGGCCAGGCTTATGAAAATCATGGGGAGGACTATCTGCAGGTGGCGGTAGCGGATGGAGACCATGAGCGAGATTGCGACGAGGGAGAACAGGAGCCCTATGAGGGACAGGCGCAGGAACTCCTCGCCCAGCGGCGCCGGGATGACGGTTTTCGAGCCAAGCGAAATCTGGACCGGGAGCGCGCCTCCCTTCAGGAGCGACTCGAGCTCGCGCTCCTTCTTGAGGGCGTCCTGCGCCTTTGCCTGCGCGGTTGCCCCGCTTGCGGGGCCGTTTATGTTGTAGGAGAAATTGGGGATGCCGTCCGTCACGCCCTTGACCAGGCGGGGGGAGGACATCAGGCCCACCGCGGCCCATATGGTCACCGCGTCGCTTACGGGGCTCTCGGGCGAGACGGCGTATTTGGGCGTCATGTCGGAGTCGGATTTCTCGACCACCGTGAAGCCGGCCGCGCGGAGCGCAGGGATGAGCGAGCTGTTGGCGGACACGATTGCGCGCGTCTTGTTGGTCGCAGGCCCGATGGAAAGGTTCCCGGACAGGCTTTCCTCAAGGTAAACCGTGATGTTGTCCCCCTCGAGCGCAAGCGCGGATGTTGCAAGCTGCAGCGCGCGCGCCTTTGAGAGGGGCACCACGCGCGTCTTCGCGGCAGCATCCGCCATGAGCTGCTTTTCTGAGATGATCACGATTGCGTCGGACGGGCGGTCAAGGAACATGTAAAGGGGGTACTCCGCCTTGCCTTTCGCCACATCCGCAAAGCGCTGCGCGCCGGCCTGCGAGACCGTGAAGCCCACGCCCCAGTCGGCGCCGGTCAGGTACTGCGGGGCGATTTTCATTATGGTGCCCGAGTAGATTTCCTCGCCTTTCACCGCCACCTTGCCGTCCACTATGCCGCGGTACACGCCCTGCCGCGAGAGGAGGGTTTCCACGTCGGAAATCAGCTGGGGGCTGCTCTGGGGCAGCTCGACATAAATCTCCGAATCGCCAATCGGGCGCACTTTCACCTCGGATAGCCCGAACGATGCCGCGCGCGTCTTGATGGTGGCGACCATCTCCTCCATGGTGGCCGAGTCCACGGACTTTTCCAGAAGCACCGGGATGCGGACGCCGCCTGAGAAGTCTATGCCGAATTTCACTCCGTTCGAGGCGATGGAGAATGCGGAAAGGAGGACGATTGCGATGAGCACCGCCACGCGGATGCTGTCGCTCTTTATGAATGCGGCGACGATTGCTATCGCCACTATGGAGGCGACGTAGATCGGCACGCCGTGGGGCTTGTCAAGGAACATTGCAGCGCATGCAATGGCGGCGAAGAGGAAGATTGCGATTACCTCGCGCTTTTTTGCGCCCGCGACTATTTCGTTTATGGATATCATGGCATTGCCCGCCTAGTTTGAGAATATTGACGAAAGGAACGACTTCTGCCCCTCGCCGGTCTGCCCGCCGTGCTCGAGATACCAAAGCACGATGACGCCGTTTAGGAGCCATGTGGCGACCTGGTCGCCGATGAGCCCGATCAGCGCCACCGCTGAAATCTCGTAGTAGGTGTTGATGTGCGTCACCGACGCCAGTATGAAAAGGCAGGCAAACGCGAGCATGAGCGCCATGCTCATTGTCATCCCCGTCTTCATCGCGTCGTATGCGCGGTCGCGCGGCTGCCCTTCCTTGCGCTTTATCACGCGCATGGTGAGGAGCACGTCCGTGTCGAGCGAGAAGCCGACCAGCATGATGAGCGCCGCAAACGATGCGAGCGTGAGGGGGATGCCGAACAGCCCCATGGCCCCGAGCGCTATGAGAACGTCGCATGTCGCCCCGAGGAGCACAGCAAGGCTGGGCACGAACGTGCGGAAGATTATGAACACTGCGACGCTCACGAGGATGGTGGAGTAGATGACCACCATGAATGCCTTTTCCAGGAATTTCGCGGAAAGCGAGGCGGAGACCTCGTTGAACGAGGCGCTTTCATAGTTCACCATTGACGAGAGCGTGGATGAAAGCGCGGAGGAATAGCCGTCGGTTATCTGCCTGTATGCCACGCCCACCTCCTGCTTCAGCTCGTTGGTGCTCGTTATGGACGAGGACTTTTTCGGCGAGTGCGCGATTGCGAAAATCTCGTCGGACATCTTGTCTATTTCCAGGCGCGCGGAGGCGTATTTTGAGACGGCTTCCGCGCTCGCGTTCGTGGTCTGCACGTCGGACTCCAGAAGGGAGACCTGCTCGATTTGGTCGAAGAATGCGGACTTGAGACCTTCGGCGCGCGTGAGAGAGTCGTCCCGCTCTATCTCGACTTCCACCTCGTACCCCTTGGGGTTGGGAAGCGACTTTACGGACGAGACGGTGTAGCCCTTTCCGGTGAGCGCCGCCTTGAGGGCATCCGCGTCCACGGGCGATGACGCCTGCATGGTGGCAAGCGTGCCGCCCTTGAAGTCCACGCCGAGCTTTATCTGCGGGATGAAAAGGCAGGAAAGCAGCACGAGCGCGAGGGGTATGGCCACCAGCACCTTGTAATTTCCAGAATATGGGTTCGGCATTGTTAATGACATGGCAAAACCTGCACTGTGAGCTGTTCCCCCACGAGAATGCCAATACTGCCGCAAAATAGTTTTTAAACCCCATGCCCATCGCGCGCGCAGGGGAAAATCACTCGATTGCGGTGAACGCCACGCCAAGCCCGGTCAGCCCGATGCCTGCGCCCAGGAGCATGCCCGACGGTATGACGCCGCCGGTGGGATCGAAAGACGTGTGCGCGGCAATAGCTGCCCCGAATGCGGCAACCGCGCCCCCGAATGACAATGCTGAGCCGGATGACATTGCATGCACCTTTGCCCTGCTTCCCTTTCCGCATGAAAGCATATAATACGTGTCAGATGATTTTCATCAGCCCGCGCCCGATTTCCGCCAGGTCGGCGCCCATGAGCGAGCCAGTCTGGCGGATGAACGTGAATGTCATTATGAGCGCAACCAGCGGATAGAACATGGACTGGAGGAAAAACACGTTCACAGTGTCGCCGAGGAATTCGGTTATGCCGCCCATCTTCCCCTTTTCAGACTTCAGCTTGTAGTACGCCACCATCTGCGAGCCCGCGTTGTTCAGGCACGGCGCATCCGCGGAGCTTGCCTCGCCGCCCAGCACCGCGACCTGGGAGCACACCGCGCCGGTGTTGGGCATCATGGCGACTATGAGCACGTAGCAGATGGGGAAAACGAACGCAAAGCCGAGCGCGAACGCGGTGATGAGCCCGCCTGCGCCCCGCGTCACCGGGAACGCGCGCAGTATCAGCCCGATTGGCAGGAACACCTGGAGCATGGTGAACTGGGAAAACTGCAGGATGAAGAACTGCACGTAGTTGAAAAGCGCCAGGTAGAGCAGGTTGTTGGCAAGGTAGTGGAACACGCTCACCATGCCGCCCAGCGCATACCCTCCGCCGATGGACTCCACTCCGAGCACGTCCAGGCTTATCTTGCTGAAAAACTCCGAGGGGTAGTTGTAGATGAAGATGAGCGAGTACATGTTCGCCTCGCACTTCACCAGCGTGTCGAGGGAGGCCTGCCCGATTTTGACCGGGTTCTTCAGGCTTTCGGCGCTTATTGCCTCCTGGAGCGGGATGTTGCCTGATGCGCCCGCCAGCGTGGCGGTTATGTTTTTTGCCACCTCGTAGCCCGCGCCGACCATGGCAACGGCGAAAAAGATGATGAGGAAGCTCACCGCCACCTGCGCATATTCCGCGCGCACCCACATGTTGAGGCTCTGCAGCGAGAATGCCTTTGCCACCATCTGGAGGAGCACGGTTGCGAAGAATGACATCAGCGCGACAGTGGTGCAGATGACCGCCCAGTCAGGGAACCATGAAACCATCATATCAGCCCCGCGCAACTGCCTCGCGCGCCGCAATGCGCTGTGCTAGCAATCACCGCGCCATCATCCGCGCAACTGCCTCGCGCGATAGGATATTCCATGCCGGTTTGCATCATATCAGCCTCGTGAGATTGGAGACGTCAAGCTCGTCGCCCATGAAGGCGGTGTTGCCGCGCGTGATTTCCACAAGCACTATGAAATTCAGCACGGGCAGCACCACGGCGGCGATGACGTACACCATGATTGGGTTGATGAACAGCAGCACCCCCTCCGCGAGCCTTCCTGCAAACGAGTTGTAGCTGTTCGGGTCATTGAGGTTCCAGATGCCCCTGACCTGGTCCATGTATTTCTGCGGGTCTGTCGGGTCGCCGGCGTTGAGCTGGGTGCGGGTAGAGTCGTTCACTCTCTTCTGCCAGCCTTCCAGCGCCGCAATCTGGTCGTTGATGAGGTAGTCGTTGAACACCATTATTATGGGATAGAAAAGGAAAAACGATATGGATATGCCAAGAAGCGTGCCGCCGAAGCTGCGCGTGGGCTCGAAGCAGCGGAAGAATATCCCCAATGGGAAAAGGTACCCCAGGCAGGCGAAAGCGAGGTAGTCCAGTATCCTCATCTGGAGCTGCAGCAGGAGGAAGGAGGTGACGAACCCCGAGAGCATGACGAAGATGAGCGAGGTTATCTGCCCCATGGTCTCCAGCGGGTTTTCATTCGACCCCACCCCCAGCGGGGAGCTCAGGATGGTGGAGCGGCTCATGAATGTGAGGATTTTGGAGATGTACATTATGTAGCTGAAGATGAGGTAGCCGGCGGCCTCGAGCCTGGCGAAGTAGTCCCCGATTATCTGGTACATGTTGAGATGGAGGTAGCGCTGGTCGAGGAGCCCCATGTCAAATGTGCACGTCCCGAAAATCGCGGCGGTGAAAAAGACCATGATGGCCGCGGTGCCGAAAACCTGGAAAAGCTCGAACTTGGTCCAGATGAGGAGCTGGGGATGGCGGAAGAACGATGCGAACATGTAAAGGAGCGCGAGGGCGACGGCGGAGACCGTGAGCGCGAGCACGGAGAGCATGAGCCAGTCGCTGCCCAGGAGGTAGCCGCCTGCCGCTGAGTCCAGGGGAAGCCCTAGGTCATGCGCCGTCTTGATCGGCAGGCATGCAATTTCCATCATATTCGCCATGTCATAGCCTCATATCAGCTTCTCAAGCGCGCTTATGTCTATCTCGGTGCCCAGCACCTTGGCCACTTCCTTGGCAAGCGTGAGCGTCACGAACAGGATGAACATCGGCACGATGATGGTCATGATGAAGACGAAATACACCATTTCCATTATCGCGTAGATGGAGAACAGCACGAACGGCACCATGAGCGCGGTGGTCATCCAGCTGACGTTCATGTACTTCAAAAGCGCCGCAGTGCCGATTGCCGCAGTCCCGCCTGCAAACGTCCAGATGCCGGGCTCCTGCATTATCTTGTCCATGAACGTGGCGCGGTAGACGTTTGCCAGCACGGTGTTGTACATGCAGAACTTCCCGCCGCCGCCCGCATCGGAATAGCGCATGTTGAACGCCCCCTGCGTTATCTTGGCGACCGAAAGCTTCTGCCCGCTGTCGCCGTTCTCGATATAGGCGTCGCCCGGGGTTTTGTCGTACGTGGCGTCGAACAGGCAGCAGATTGGCCTGTCCGTGCATGTCAGCCAGACGTGCTCAAGGACCGTGTTTGATGTGACGTGGTTTGCGTTTATGTCGTCCTGGAGCTGCCCGGACACCGTTTCCCCCATCATGATTATCATGTGCGGGTAGATGAAGAATGCCGAGAGCGCGATGGCGATGAGCGCGTTGCCGCCCGCCTTGAGCCCGAAGCCCCGCAGGAAAAAGCCGGCGGGGAGCAGTATGACCAGCATGTGCGTCTTGATGAAGCAAATCAGGAACTCCTGCGCGGACCACATGGCGACCGCGGTGGTGATGAGCTGCATGGTGACGCCAAGGATGTCGAGCACCGGCTTGAACATGGGGGCTATCTGCAGGCTCACCGTCATGTAGGCGGGCCCGGGGATTTTGAACTGCGGGTTCATGTTGGTGATGAAGCCTGCGATGAAATTCGCGCCAAGCATGAGGCCGAAGTCGAACGAGACCGTGTTTTTCGCAAGCACCGCGTATGCGTGCGCGGTGTCCAGCCTTTCCATGCCGTATGCCCAGACCGGGACGAAAAGCGCGGTCAGAAGCCCCAAAAGCGCCGCGGTCTCCACCCCGCTCCAAAGCATGCCCTTGACAAACTCGTTGTATTTCTGCCCCGAGAATGCGCCGGAGAGCACCTGCCCGATTATCGCCCACACCACGCCCACCATGAGCGCAATCAGCGAAAGCCCGACCCATTCAATGAGGCGGTTGTACGCATCGACGTTGTTGAGCGCGGGGCTGCAGGTGGCAAGCGCAGGGTTCGGGCTGAAGATGGTGTCGAATATGGACGGGTAAAGCGTGCCGGCCAGCGCCACGAGTGCCAAAAGCGCGGCAGCCGCGATTGAAAGACGGTGCAGTTTAGCCATTCATACCAGCCTCGTCCAGTTCATGCCCGGCCCAG
>JBAZBT010000036.1:0-8451 GCA_041671345.1 Candidatus Micrarchaeia archaeon | reverse complement strand
CGACAACCTGAACGCCGGCTATTCGTGGAAGTGGATGCCGCTGCGCTCCGAGGAAATCAAGGGCGGGTTCCGCAAGCTCACCTACAACGGCAAGCCCATACTTATCGGCGACTTCAACCTCGAGCGCGTGCTAACCAAGCTCAAGGAGGAAGGCTCTGTGAAGGACGAGCTTGACTACTGGGGCAAGACTGCGTGGGAAAAGGAGAGCAACCACTCCACGCGCTACCTCATGATATACAGGATACTTAGAAACGTGTTCGTGAACAACGCGGTGAAATTCTCCAAGATAGACGCAATCCCCGAGTGCGACGTGAAGGCGGTCCTGGGCAGCGAGGAAATCTATTTCCATGTGATGGAGGAGCCGCGCGAGCGCGTGGCGCACCGCGCGCTTGCCACCGTGCCGAAAGGGCACACCATCATAGTCTTCAAGACGGCCGAGGAGGCGGAGGACTTCCGCCGCTCGCTCAACTCGCCCTCCAAGCTGGCAGTCGCGCTCAAGATGGAGGTGAACAACAAGAACATCCTTCTCCTTCCGATAAAGGAGGCCGTGAACTCCTACCTCAAGAGCATAACGCGGTAGGGCGCTCCAGCGCCATGGACGCCCGCCCCGAAAGCACAGCGCGGCAGGGTGCGCCTGCACAGTGAACGCCCGCCCCGAAAGCACAGCGCGGCAGGGCGCGCCTGCACAGTGAACGCCCGCCCCGAAAGCACAGCGCGGCAGGGCGCGCCTGCATCTGATTTTTCCCGCGCCGGCTGCCAATCATATACATATATAATCCTCTTTCCCGATTTATGGCGCATGGGCGGGGCAGTTCCAGGGCAGCAGAAGGTTGCAACGGGCAGCATGGGCCGTCAGCGCGTGCTTGCCGCCATGCAGATGCTGCGCACCGACGACGAATTGGGCGGGGCCATCCTGGTCGCGCTCGGCGCGCTTTTCCTCCTTATCGTATTCCCGTTCTACCCCCTATCGGTGTCCATCGCCCTTGCCGCGCTTTCCGGCGCAATCACCTACAAGATGTCGCCCGAGCACAAGGGCGTCGGCACCATAGCCGCCATGTTCTTCGCGCTCCCTGCCATCGCCTACCAGGCGCCCGTGCTCGCATGGGTGTTCTCGCTTGCGGTAACCGTCACGCTTTTCGAGGCGTTCGAGCACTGGAAGGCGATTTCCTTCCTCCAGATAGCCATGCTCGCCCCGTTTGCGCCGGCCCCGTTTTCCCTGGTGTCCGGCTTCCTCTTCCTGCTCCTCGGCATCGCGGCGCTGCATTTCGGCTCGCGCCACAGCTTCACCGTCTCCCTGCCTGCGATTTTCATCGTGCTGCTCCTCTCCGCCATCTGGCTGCTCCCCACCTCCTCGTTCATCACGATATCGAACGACTATGAAACGCTCTACGGCCCGGCCATGGCGGAGCTCCAGAACAACGCGAGGCCCGCCGTGGAAATCCCCGAGCTTGTGCCCGCCGCCGCAGGCTCGCTTGCCTCGCTTTTCGAGTTTGACAGGGCAATCACGCCCGTCTCGGACGCGCTTTCGAAAATAACCGACGATGCAATCAAGCTGTTTGCCTCGGACTTCGCCATTGTCCAGCTTGTGGTGTGGGCGGTCGCGCTTTTCGCCACCGCCTCGCTTCCAGCGCAGATAAACCACCGCTACAAGCAGACGATTGCGGCATCCGCCCTTTTCCTCGTGCCCATAACGAACTTCCTGCTCGCGCCCGCATTCAAGAACCCGGTGGAGCCCGCGGGCTTCCTCTACTGCGCGCTCTCGGTGGGCGCAATCGCGCTGATGGAGCACTATGGCATCTCCCTTTCGCGCGAGAAGGCGGTGGAGCGCCGCGAGAAGCAGAAGGCGTTCGGGAAGTTCGGCGACGCCTCGCTTTCAGACTCGGGCGCGGACTCGCTTGACTCCGTGGGCGGCTACGAGGACGTCAAAGGCGAGCTTCGCGAGGCCATCGTCACCCCGCTCAAGAAGCCGGAGTTCGCCTATGCATACAACATCAAGCCGCCCAAAGGCGTGCTTCTCTTCGGCCCGCCGGGAACGGGAAAAACAATGCTCATGCGCGCGCTTGCCAACGAGCTTGACATCGGGTTCCGCTACGTCAAGTGCAGCGAGCTGCTGTCCGAATGGTACGGGGAATCCGAAAAGAACCTGTCCGAAGTGTTCACAATCGCAAGGAAGAGCGCCCCGTTCCTGCTGTTCTTCGACGAAATAGACTCCATCGGCAAGAAGCGCGACTCCTATACGAGCGACGATGTCGCCCCCCGCGTGATGAGCGTGCTTTTGCAGGAGCTGGACGGGTTTGCCGCCAACCCCAAAAAGCCGGTCATCTTCGTGGGCGCCACCAACCTGCCGGACCAGCTCGACCCTGCGCTCATGCGCCCTGGCAGGTTTGACAAGATAATATACATGCACCTGCCCGACAAGGCCGCGCGCGAGGCGATATTTCGGGTCAACCTCAGGAAGCTCCCCAGCGCGGACGACATAGACTTCGGGCGGCTTGCCGCAATCACCGAGCGCTACTCGGGCGCGGACATAAAGAACATCGTGACCGAGGCGTCCCGCCTTGCGGCGCGCGAGGCGATGAGCGCGCAGGCAGTGGTGAAAATCACCATGGCGCACCTCACGGGCATGATAAAGCGCGTCAAGCCCTCCAACTCGATAGACTCGCTTGAGAATTACGAGCGCTTCCGCATGGACTTCGAGCGGAGAAGCGACGCGCAGGACAAGAAGCCGGACGAGAAGGGCGTGCGCTGGGAGGATGTTGCCGGCCTGCAGGAAGTGCGCCGCGTGCTTCTGGAGTCCATTGAAATCCCGCTCCTGCATGCCGACGTCATGAAGGAGATGGACGTCAAGCCGAGCAAGGGGCTTCTCCTCTACGGCCCGCCCGGATGCGGAAAGACCATGATCGTGAAGGCCGCTGCAAACGAGCTCAATGCGAACTTCCTCACCATCTCGGGCTCGGAGCTCATGAAGAGCCGCGACAAGGCGCCCTCCGCCTATGTGAAGGAGGTATTCAACCGCGCGCGCGAGAGCGCGCCTGCGCTCATCTTCATAGACGAAATAGAGGCGCTCGCGCCCAGCCGCGACTCGTACAGCGGCGGCATACTCACCGAGCTTCTCCAGGAGCTGGACGGGGTGAACAAGCTGAAGAACGTGATGATTGTGGGCGCCACCAACAAGCCCTTCGCGCTCGACGCCGCCATCCTCCGCCCTGGCAGGTTTGACAAGATACTGTACATCCCGCCGCCCGACGCGCCTGCGAGGAAGCAGGTGTTTTCGCTCGGGCTTGCCAAGTTCCTCAAAAGCGTCAACCTGGACAGGCTTGCAGCCGCAACCGATGGCTATTCCGGCGCGGACATATCGTCCATCTGCCAGGAAGTGAAGATGGAACTGGTGCGCCAGAAGCTGAAAGGCAAGCCGATTGAGGTGACGACCGCTGCCGTGCTTGATGTGGTGGGCACCCGCCGCCCGTCCGTCTCAGGCAAGGACCTCAAGGAGTATGTTTCCTTCACGGAGGAATACGGCGAGAGGAAGTAGGGTTGCCGCTGGCGGCGCCGTTTTTTCCTGCAATGGGCGCATCCATTATAGCATCTATTATAAATTCCGTAGAATACTTGCTGCCTGCGGGCTTTGGGGCGCCAGGCTTCCAGCCCAGGCGCAGGAAAAACCTGCAGGAAAGGGAGATATACGTATGCTTCCTTTTCTAATCACTAAACTTCGTCAGTTCATGGTTGATTTAAACGCATATTGACGATGCTTAACATTTTATTTATAAAAACTTTTTTAAGGAACTGGGAAGAATTTATAAACCTAGCGAAAGAGACCAATAACGTCTCCCTATGAGGGGTGCTTGACCAGTGCCCCGAGGGTAGGGTATGAAAAACGAAAGCATGTACAGGGCAAAAATTCAATGTCGTCGATAAATATCGTACCATGCCCTGAAAGACGACATTTGAGGTGAAAAAATGAAAGGAATAAACGTGAAGAAGATAGCGGCCTTTGCCGGCGCAGCTGTCCTCTTTGGCGCAGCAGCGGTTGCCGCAGAAGTGACATATGGCAGCACGCAGCTTGTGGACCAGAGCGGGCAGCCAACAGTGAAGATTTATGTCGGCAGCAAGGCGCAAATCTCCGACGGTGTGGCAGCAGCCAACATCGCAGCGAAGATTGCGAACGAGGCCTACAAGAGCTCGACGCTTACGGCATCCGTGAGCGGAACGCCGACCTGCACAGTGGGGTCCGGCGTGACGGGCGCAGGCGCATGCTCGATAGTGGAGAGCAGCAAGAAGGTAACCCTCGAAGTCACCCTTCCGGGCACGGTTTCGGGAACGCACACCTTCAAGACGCTCATCTACGACACAATCGACAGGACGCTTGAAAACCGCAACAACACGAAGTCGGAGGATGAATACCCTGCGGACCTCACGTCCACAGACACGTCTGGCACCATAACATCGGCCATCCGTGGCCCTGAGACGTCAACCACAAAGGGCAAGAACCTCTACAGGATTGGCTCAGGCCAGTTCACGGGCTTCGCGGACTACGCGGTGACCGACAACCAGGCAACGCTCGCCTCATACACTGAGGAGCAGAGCTTCTGGGTCGGCTCACAGCCAAGCGCCGTTGCATACGACTCCTCGTCCGCAATAAGGGACATCGCAGTCAACAAGTACAGCGCAATGGCGTACAGCGTGAAGTTCACCGGCAACGACTACGGCATCCCGGTCTGCACAGGCGGCCTCAACTCGTCCACAACCGACGACTGGACCTCCTGCACGTCGACAAACGACATGACCGAGAGGCACCGTGTCAAGGTGAAGTTCATGGGCTCGGAATGGGTCATCAGCGAAATGAAGAACCCATCCCTCTCGAACCCGAGCGCCACGGCCGTCAAGGCGGGCGGACAGGTAAAGCTTGCAAAGGAAGCCAAGTACGGCATCATCAATGTCGGCGGAGAGCTTGACGCAGGCACCTTCAAGGTAAGGCTGTCGGACATTTCAGTCGCGACAGGCGCTGGCAACGACCACCCTGCAATCATCGACATCCTCGATGCCAATGATGCGGTAGTCGGACAGGTCCAGGTATCAGTCGGCACGACGTACACCTTCACCCAGAGCGGAACATCCAACCAGGTGAAGATCCACGTCTACAACACAGCGCCCGGTTTCACCCTCAACGCGAAGTGGGCCGAGATGGCGGTGTTCACCGACGAGATAACCCTGAAGGACAACCAGAGGTACAACCTCGTGTCCTCGACGGACACGGACAAGGACTTCAAGGTGTCCCTCCTGTGGAAGAACAGGGACTTCACGGCCGGAACGTCCGGAACGTCGTCCCAGAACGCCACCGACTCGCTCCGCGAGATAGTGGTCTACAACATCGACGGATTCTCAGACAAGACGAAGTCCGGCGACGTTGTCAACTTCCTCAAGAGCACCCCGACGTTCAAGGTAACGTACCAGGGTGTCGACCTCGTTGACGACGACTACGTGCCCCTCACCTACAGCGCCCTCTCATCCGACAGCTACAGGGTGGCGACATCTGACGGTGACGTGACATGCGGCGCATCAAGCGCGGACGACCTGTCGTACACTGCAAAGCTGGTTGAGATAAAGACGAGCGGCTCAGTGCTTCTCGGCGGGACCGGCGACTCTCTCTCGGGCGACTACATGTTCGAGAAAGTGCTCTTCGACCCGATCGGCAAGGTAGGCGGAGCGAACTCATCCTACCCCAACGGCACCCAGAACCAGTCTGCCGGGTACAACTCGTGGAACTACTCGCCCAAGGTCTTCTACAAGATCTCTGGCCGCGACTGCTACAACTGGAACAACTTCTCCTATGCACTGCAGAGTGGAAACGCTTTCACCTCAAGCAGCGCAAACTGGATAAAGTTCAACACAGCCGGTGACAACAGCGCAGCGCAGGGGGCCCTGTACTTCAACAACAGCGGCTTCGGAAGCTTCGGCAACGTGTCCATGGTCTTCCAGGAAGACGCAGGAACCTACAGGACAACGAGCAACAACCGCGTCTACACGGGCGTGCCTGTCTTGGTGTCTGACACATCTGTCTCGACATTCAGGTTCAAGGCAACGGACTCTTCGACCCAGAACGTCTACTACTGGGGGCTCTCCAACGACATAGTTGCGTTCGGAGCCTACGAGCCGACGTTCGTGAGCGAGAGGGGCTCGAAGACACTGTCTGTTGGAACCTCGGACGCGAGCTTCAAGGTGGCCAAGAAAGTAGGGCAGCCAACCTTCCAGTTCGCATACGCAGACACATCCTCGGCAGCGGCATCCGCTGACCAGTATGTGATGGGCGTGGGCGAGAGCAAGGTGTTCGGAGGCGTGACCGTCAAGGTCAAGGCCATCGACGCAACAACTGGAAGCTGCTCAGTGCTTGGCTCGGGCGGAGTGCCGCAGTGCACAGTGGATTCCACTGGCGTATCTGCAGTCATCAGCCCTGCCAACGCCGCATCGGTCCAGGTGTCCCAGCCGTACAAGCTGACATCGAGCATGGTGTTGCTTGACAGCGAGGCAATGAGCGGAGTGGCCATCACAGTCGGAGGCCCAATCGTCAACACAGTGACGGCTGAGGCGCTCAAGGACAGCAACGTCAACTTTGACGTTGACAACGTGGTGGTCAAGGAAATCGGCAACAAGATAGTGGTTGCCGGCAAGACCGCTTCGGACACAATGGCCGCGGCAGACCAGTTCATCGCTGGTGTGAAGAGGCAGTAAAGAGTCCAACTTGGGGCGCGAAAGCGCCTCAACCCCCTTTTTTCTTTTTAACTGGGTGCGGCGGAATCCTGCGCGAAAGCGCGGGAGACGGTCGGGCGCAAGCCCGAACGGAACGCTGCACTTCAGCATTTTATCCTCCTTAGTGGAACTCCTGCCGGGAAGCCCGGTTTTGCGTCGTGCAAGTTGCTATAACATATATAAACTGTGGCAGGCAGAATTGAATGCCGCGCATGGCAGCGACCGTGGCAAACCGATAGCGACGTCGGCTTGGCAACAGTGGCCCGAAGGGCTGGCGAATATGTGCGCGCACAGGGGGTAATTGCGATGAGGTTCATTCCGGTCATGCTCGCCGTTCTGGCGCTTCTCTGCTCATATTCATTCGCCGACTTTTCCATGTCTCCCTACCTTTACCCGGGCGAGACCGCCGCAGGCGTCACCACCGTGAGCTTTGCGTCCGCAAACGGCACCGCCAAGCTCATCAAGGTCAACGGCGTGGAAACCCTCCTGCTGCAGAACGAGCAGATAGTGACGGAAAAGGCGCAGATAAGCGCGCTTCTCACAAAATACTACACCGACACCTATTACCTGTCGCCATCCGACCTGTCCGACCTGAAGCAATACGCGGATTCGTTCAACAAAAGCAGGAACTACAAGACAAAATACGGGCCGGTTGAAAAGACATGCTACTCCAGCGGCACATTCCTCTCATACAAGCCATGCAACGACCTTGCCACCTGCATGCAAACGGCATCCCTCGTCTGCACAATCACCGGCTCCGACGGCTGCATGATAGACGTGCTTGGCACGCACATCCTCGCCTACAAGAAAAGCATAGACGCGCTCAACGCGGCTGAGGCGAAGTTCCAGCAGGCATATTCGTCGTTTTCCACGGCAACTGCCGCGACATCGCTCAACTCCATCGACGAGTCATTCGTCTCCATGAAAGCCGGCGCGGACGAGATAATGAAGAGCAAGCTGCGCTTCCCGGAGACGACCTCGTGCCTTGACTGCCTTGGCGTGTGCCCCGAGGCGCACTTCGACTACGCCTCGCTCACGGCCGGCAGGGCAAAAGTCGCCACCCTCAAGGCAAAGGTGGCGCCGCTGGTCCTGCTTGACACCACGATAAGCAAGCTCGCGATTTCCACCTCGGACAGGATGAATTACCTTGCAGGCGAGGAAAAGGCGGTGATATTCGCCCCGAAGCTCGATTCCGCCAAGTCAAAGTACGGCGGCCTGAAAGCGCAGGCGGTGGAGGCGAAGGCACTGGTCTCGGACACGAATTTTGTAACGGTTGCGGACAATTTCATCGCCAAGGGCGACGAGCTTGAGATGAAGCTTTCCAAGCGCGATTTTGCCGGATTCGACTCCACGCTCTCATCATATGAAACTTCGGGCAGGACGCTTGCCGGGATGCTCAACAACTCCACATCCGCGTACAAGAGGGCGGTGGAAGCCCAGGACGCATCCGGGGACGACCTTCTCCGCGCGCAATGGCGCGTGAACAGGCTTTCAAAGACGTCCATCGACTCGTACAACGCGCTTGCAGCAAAGGAGAACAAGCTCAATGCGCAGCTTGCGCCGCCCATGACGTCGGCGCAGTACATCCTGCTGGCAGGCAAGTTCGCCAACCTTTCAGCCGAGTCCAGGACATACGTCGCCGCCTCGGAAAGCGCGCAGGAATCGGTCTTTGACCTCGGGAACGCGTTCTCGCGCGCCACCGTT
>JBAZBT010000035.1:0-8946 GCA_041671345.1 Candidatus Micrarchaeia archaeon | reverse complement strand
GAGATGACTTCGTGGACCTTGATTGTGTAAATGACCTGCTCGCCTGCGAGCGGGTGGTTGTAGTCGATGACCACGCGGCCGGAGGTCACGGACTTCACGCGCGCGATGGCGCCGTCCAGCGTCAGTATCATGCCGGGCGCAGGCGCCACCTGCTGCCTGTAGAATTCCTTTTCTGGAACCAGCCGCACCAGGTCGCCGCTGCGCTCGCCGAACGCTTTCCTCGGCTCGATGGCGAAGTCCTCGGCCTTCCCGAGCTGCGACTGGAGGATTGCCTCTTCCATGCCGGGGATGATGGCGCCGCTCCCGAAAAGCGCGTGCTTGGGGCCGTAGATGGCGGACGATTCCCAAAGGCCGGCCTGCCTTGCGATGGACTCGTCGGTGGTGTCGAATATCTGGCCGGTTTTCGACATCCTGCCGGTGTAGTCCAGCTTCACCAGGTCGCCTTTTTTCACGTTTGCCATGTTTTCGCCAGGTTTAATGAAAACAAAACGCTTTTTTAAACTACTGGTCAGATTACCCCTGGAAGTGAGGGAATGGACAAGAAGACGCTGTACATCGCGATATTCGCATTGGGGATAGTTGCCCTTTTCATCATCGAGCCGTTTGCCATAGGCTTCCTCCAGTCCGCAGGCAGCGGAAAGCCCGGAGGAAGCGTGGACGGGGGCAACGCATCCGCAGTGAGCTTCACTGGAAGCGCGGTCGCGAACATCACCATCGTGAGGTATGAGCCTTACCTCGTCGTTGCAGGGAACGCGAGCGCAATCGAGAAGGTGAAGGACCGGCTCATTGCAAGCGGCGCGGCAACGTACGCGGTCTGGAGCGGGGACAGCCTGGTGTTGAGCCTGAAAAGCTCAAAGGACGTCCCGGCGGCAGCCGCGGAATTCGAGGGCGTGAATGCGTCCGCGGTCGCCACGGCCTATCTTGCCACCTCGCAGAAGGTGAGGGTGTCGGGCACGGACGGGACGGCAGTGGATGCGGAAGGCACGAGCATAAGCATGCAGATACGCCCGATTTACGAGGAAGGCTCCACCTACGAGGCGCAGTTCGCCGCGCGGGTGGATGCCGGGCAGGTGACAGGGATGGGCAGCGTGTCCATAATGCCGCTTGCCGTGAAGGGGATACCCGTGGAGGCGAAAGTCTCCACCGTGCCATCCGCAACTTACACCGTGAGGGTGGCTTTCAAGGACAGGGTGGCTGCAAGGCAGCTTGCGCTTGCGGCAAATGCCACCTACAAGGAGAGGTCTTTCGTCTATGTTGAAAACGCAAGCAAGGAGGCGCTTGACGCGGCCGTCCTGGGAAAGGCGTATGTCACGGGCACGCAGCCCGGCGTGATAAGCGTGCAGAACGGATACACGGACAGCGAGGCGTTGGGGCTTGCCTTGCTCCAGAAGGGGTACGCGGCGGTGTTCCCGCAGTCCGTTGCAACTTTTTCCGATGGTACGAATGCAAGCGCAGTGGCGCTGCTCGGGGCCCTGCAGGCGCAGAACATGAGCGCGGAAATCACGTCCGACTGGACTGCGACGATAACGCTGCCTTCCGTGCTTGAGAAGGGCGGGAAGAAGTACATCGGCCCGGCAAGCGGCATGGAGCTCCTCATAGAGGGCACCGGCGAGCCGCGCGAGAACGTCACCGCGATGAACGTGAGCGTGGACATCGAGGCCGCGGGCAGCAGGATAACGCGCGTGACCGCGGTCAACCCCGTGTGATTGCGCGCAAAAGCGCGCGGTTTGCTGCCGAAGGCATGTTTATAAATTTCAGCGGGTTTTGTGTATGAAGGAAGCGAGAGCGAGGGAGACAGCCCATGGCAGACAAACCAAGCCCTACCGACGCGCGGACGTATTACCACCGCGGCAACACGCTCTACGAGAAGGGCGACTACGACAAGGCCATCGAGGCTTACAACACCGCGATAATACTGAACCCGACTTTTTCCGAGGCATACTTCAACCGCGGGCTTTGCCACTACAACCTGAAGAACTTCGACAAGGGCATCGCGGACTATGCGAAGTCGGCGGAGCTTGACCCGAAGAACCCTGTCATCTACAACAACAGGGGCGACGCCTACTACCGGAAGCAGCTGTTCAACGAGGCGATTGCGGACTACGAGCGCGCGCTTGCGCTGAATCCCAAGTACCTCAAGGCGTTCTACAACAGGGGATTGGCCTACGCGTGCCTGCAGGACTATGAAAAGGCGGTGGAGGATTTCACCGAGGTCATCAAGCTCAATTCCAGCTTCTCGGAGGCATACCACATCCGCGGGCTGGCATACGACTACCTCAACCAGCTGGACAAGGCGATTGCGGACTATGACAAGGCAATCGAGCTCAACCCGCAGTTCACCGAGGCGATAAACCACCGGGACATTGCAAAGGGCAAGCTGGCGGGCGGGGGAGGGGGCGGCACGCAGCCAATCGGCTCGGACCCCAACGCGCAGCAGAACCAGGGGATAAACGCCGCAAAGCTCCTCTCCAAGCCCACCATGAAGTTCGACTCTGTTGCGGGGATGAAGAAGATGAAGGAGGAGATAAACGAGTCCATCGTCTACCCGCTCCTCAAGCCGGAGCTTGCAAAGAAATACGGCAAGCTCGCGGGGGGAGGCATCATGCTGTACGGCCCGCCCGGGTGCGGAAAGACCTTCATCATGAAGGCGGCGGCGGGCGAGTGCCAGTCCAACTTCATCAATGCGAAGATATCGGACATCGTGGACATGTACGTGGGCAACACCGAGAAGAACCTGCACAACATCTTCGAGACCGCGAGGAAGAACGCGCCGTGCATTGTCTTCTTCGACGAAGTGGAAGCGATGGCGGGAAGGCGCGAGGACATGGGGCAGTCAAACGCGCACATGAAGATGGCCGTGAACCAGCTGCTCTTCGAGATGGACGGCGTGGAATCGAACAACGCAAACGTGCTCGTGGTGGGCGCGACCAACGCGCCATGGGACGTGGACCCGGCGCTGAGGCGCTCGGGGCGCTTTGGGAAGGCGGTCATCATCCCGGAGCCGGACTTCACCTCAAGGAAGGACATATTGCGGCTCCATGTGAAGAAGGTGCCTGCCGCCGTCGGGATATGCTATTACAGGCTGGCGCTCGCCACGGTCGGCTATGCGTCGGCTGACCTGAAGGCCGTGGTGGAGGAGGCGGCGGCAATCCCGTGGAGGACGGCCTTCAAGACGGGCCACCAGCGCGCGGTCAACACCGAGGATTTCATATCCGCGCTGAAGAAGAAAAAATCCACCCTCCCGCCCTGGTACGCGCAGGCGAAGAAGCAGATAGGCTCGCAGGAGGAGAAGACGGTGGTGGACGGCAAGGAGCACATCAAGGTCACCGAAAGCAAGCTAGCGTCGGCGGAAAAGGAGGCGTTCAAGGAGCTTCTCGACATCATCAAGAGGAGGAACGAGATTTGGTACAAGGCGTACGTGTGGGTGCTTAGGAACATCGGGCTTTACGTGCCCATACCGTTCTAAGGGATCGACGTGGAAAAAAAACTCCCCATATTCCTCCTCGCATTCGCCCTCCTTTTGTCGCAGGCCGCCTTTGCAGACAGCCTTGCGGACCAGCTGGCTGACTTCAGCATGGGGCTGGACGCAAGCGTGGCCGTGAAGAACGAGACGCTGCTCCAGAGCCCGCAGATAATCATCGTAGACGCTGAGATAAGGAACCCGAACGACGAGCCCATGTCGGTCTATCTCATCAGGCAGGAGGCGGACGGGTGGAAGATAATCAACCTGCTGGGCGCCATCGCCCCGAATGCAAAGAACAGCATAGGGCTCGAGATAAGCGTGCAGTACGACAAGAGGACGACCGCAAAGACCCGATATGCCATCGTGGGCAGGGGCACGGGCGGGGCGGTCTACGGGACATTTTTCGAGATAAACGAGAACTGGGGGGAATATGAGAAGGAGATACGGGAGAACCTCACCGGCATGGTGATAATGTGGGTGCCGGCGGTCACGCTGGTGCTCATAATCCTCCTTGTCGCGGTGGCGAAGTACGCATACAGCACCAAGAGCCCGGAGAGCATGAAAGGGGAGTACACCATGGAGACGCTGATTTCCCCGAAGGTGGCCGACAGGCCGTTCGAGGAGAAAATGGCGGACCTTATCATGCACCCGATAACGCTTGTGTTCGAGCTTGCCTGCGTGGGCGTGCTGGTGTGGGTGATGCTCGAGTCGCTCAACGGCACTTCGGGCATGGACGATGCGGGCAAGATAATGCTGCTCTCCGCGATTGGCTCGTTCGCCGTGCCGTTCGTCTATTTTGCCGCGGCGTGGTATTTCGAGAAGCGCGAGGAGGGGAAGCCCTTGCGCTTTTTCGTGGGCATGTTCGTGTGGGGCATGTTCGCCGCCTTCCTGTCGCTGCTTGTGAGCTCGGGCATAATATCAGAGCTTCGGGGGGCGGACATCGCGCCTTACGTGATTGTCGCCACCATGCTGGTTTCCCCTGTGGTGGAGGAGACCTTCAAGGGGATAGGCATACTTTTCATGTCGGGGCACCATGACTACAATGACGCGCTTACAGGCCTGCTTTTGGGCTTCACGTGCGGCGCGGGCTTTGCCTTTGTCGAGAACTGGTTCTATTTCTCGTTCAAGACCAACCCGTTCGACATCGGGCTTGTGAGCTGGGCGACCCTCATCCTCTACCGCTCGTTCTTCAACACGCTTGCGCACGGCTGCTTCACCGCGGCGGTTTCCACGCCGATTGGCTATGCGAGGAGCATCAGGCAGCTTAAGAACGTGGCCAGGATTGCCTTTGTGCCGGGCGTGTTCCTTGCCATCGCCATACACTCCATATACAACATGTCCGCGCTTGCGGACAGCTTCGTGGTGGACGGCAGGGTGGTGCCGTTCTACGTGTTCAACCCCATGCTGATAATCCTGCTTGCCACCATGTTCTTCCTGGTGCTCGTGTTCGCCGTGATTGACGAGAAGAAGCGCGCGGCGGTTGCAAGGCGCGGCATGGAATTCGCGCCCCCGGGATGAATGCGGCGGGCATGGGCCGCCCCGATTGCGGGGGCAGGCCGGGGCCACAGGGGGCAAGCATGCCGCAATGCCAACTAATAATAATGTGAACCGGGGAAATGTGCTTATGGGAAACGGATGCGCGCGCGGGCAGATGAGCACGGAGATACTCATTTTGGTAGGCATGGCGCTTTTCCTCCTCATGCCAGTGATGCTTTATGCCTACGGGCGCGCGAATGTGTCCGGGGAGGACCTGTCCACCCAGAAGGCGGAATTCGCCGCGCACCGCCTCGCCTCGCTTGCAGACTCGGTGGGCTACCTTGGAGGCGGCGCGAAAATCATCGACGAGATAGAGATTCCCCCGTATGTGAAAAGCGTGGGCGTGAGCGGGCGGGACATTGTCATCGAGATGGATTCGGCTGGCGGGAAGAAGCAGATAGTCGCGGGAAGCTCCTTTGTGCTGAGCCAGGCGGGCTTTTCGCGCATCACGAAGTCCGGCACCTATTTCATCGAGGTCGGCGCGCTTTCTGTGACGCGCGCGAACCCGGGCGACGCGCAAGTGATGCTGAGCGTGCAGTAGGAAAATCAGGCAGGCTGCTTCTTGTAGAAATCATGCAGAACGGCGAACTGGCGCGAGCCTATCTTTTCAAGCTTCAAAAACTGCTTCCTCTCAAGCGACTGCAGCGTGCGCGTGAGGGATGTCTTGGGGATGAGAAGGTCGCGGCGCAGGCGGGACACGCGCACGGACGAGGGCGCGTGGTGCTGCACGTATTCCATTATTTTTTTCTCCTTTTCGTCAAGAGTGGCAAGCAAGTCCGACTGGCGCTTGGTCGCGACATTGGGCTGCTGTGCTGGAGGCTGCTTGCCCCCTTTTTGCCTTCCCGCAGTGCCGCCTTGCTTGCCCTTGCCGCCTGAGAAAAGCAAGTAGGCAACAGCCGCGGCAAACGCCATTATTGCGCCCACGGCAAGCAGAAGCGGCGTGATGTCCGGCTTGGAGAGGCGCAGCTGCGCCTCCCTGAAGCCCCCGCGCGTTACATCCACTGCAAGATGCGCAGCCTCTTGCCCGTCTTTTGCGGAAAGCGCGCATTTGCCCTCAGGCACGCCGCCAAAGTAAAAGCTGCCTGCCTCGCTTGCTGTTGCGCTGCGCGCATAGGCGCCCGGGCAGGCAATTTCCACCTGTACGCCCGATGCCACCGAGCCGTTCTGGAAGAGAAGCGTGCCGGATATGTCGCCCACAAAGTGCAGGGGAACCGCCTGCTGCCGCCCATTGCAGCTTGCCACGCCGTCCCAAACTCCATCAGGCGCAGGGGTGGCAGGGTCGTCGTATTTCAGCGCCACCTCTATTGCCGGCGAGTCCGCATAGAGCGTGGCTGAGCTTCCTTCCCGCGACACCAAGGCAGTGCTCCTGTTGTTGCCATTCGCGCCGACGTATTGCGCGTAGATTACCGAGTCGGATGGCATCTGGGAGGGGGATGCGAAAGAAAAAACGCACGGGTAGTCGTCGGAAAACGACGGCGGCGCCGCAAACGCCGCAGGCAGGATGAGGAGGGCAAAAGCCAATGCAAGTGTGTTTTTCATGCATCCACCTTATCCTGACAGGCTAAGCTCGCATGCGCCCTTGGGAAGGATTTTCCATACCTCGCCGTTTGAGAGCAGCGTGCTTTGCGCGGGCGTAATCCATGTCTGGCTCTTTGCATCCCATTTCTTCATCTGCACCTGGGAGGAAAGAGTGCCGGACTGCCTTGCGCACTCCTGCGCAACCGCGCCTGCCTCCGCGCCGTGCCAGGCAGGGGGGATGGAGAGGAGCTGCCCGCCGAACAGCGAGACCCTTGCGCCATAGAGCGCCTCGGGCGGCACGCGGCTTTCCATTGCGCAGCGCCGGGTGGAGAACACGAACATGCCGCCAAAGCGCTCGTTCCCAACATTCGGCTCGAATGGCGCGGGCTTGAATAGCGCGCCAAACCTGTCCATCTGCACGTATTCGCCTGTCGTGGGCGAGTAGCGGTAGCCGGTGATTATCTCGTCGCAGCCGTACACGCCGATGCCCTCTGCATATGGCACGAGGTTCCAGCCTATGTTGAGGGGAGTTGCCCATGCCGTGTCGCTTCCTGCGGCAGGCTTCACTTCGACCTTGATGGCCTTGCTCGCCTGCTTCCAGTGGTCATCTTCAAGGTAGGCTGTCACCTGGATGGTGTAGTTTCCTGCAGGCGTGCCCGGCGGAACGCCAACCAGGCCTTCGAATGACTTTTCCTTGCCCGATGCGAGCGTGAATAAGTTGCGCTCCTGCAAGCCGTTGATGGCAAGCACGAATTGCTTCCCGTCATAGCCGTTCGTGAAGTCCACGCCGTATTGCACGCTGCCGCATGATGGCGCTTGCGCGCCATTTACAGTTATGGGCACGGAAGACAGCCTTCCGGCAATCACGGTCAGTTTCTCATCCCCAAGCGAGAGGCCCGGAAACACCGCGCATCCTGGCTGCGCCTGCGTGGCCGCGGCAGAGCCTGCGGCTGATGCAAGCGAGACCACAAGCAGCGCCGCGAAGAACGTGGCAATGGCAAAGTGCATGGACACTTTGCCAGCAGATGCCGGTTTCGCAAAATCGGCATCTCCAAGTATTTTTCCTTTCTTTTCCATTGTATCACCTATTCACTTGTTGTTTTTATAACTTATCCGATTGCCAGCCTCATTTTTCTGCGCCCTCTGTGGATTGGGCGGCTGGAACGGGAACAGCGGTTTCCGAGTTTGCCAGTGCGGCTGAGCCAGGCACACCCGGTAGCGGCTGGATGCGGTTCGCACCCTGCATTGCCCGGCTGAATGGCGTGAGGGGTGCGCTGTCCACTGCGTTGCCGATTATCTTGCCCTGCGATGCGGAAGCATCGTATGGATAGCCCGTGCCATTGATGCCGATGAAAAGCGCCGGGAAGCCACCCGACGGTTTGTTGCCTTGCACCTGCACGCTGCCATCCAATATGTTTGCATAGATGTTGCCCTCTTCCATTCCGTTTATTTCTGCACTGTAGCGGTTGCCGCTTCCGAGGTCCTTGATATAGAAGCCAGCGGTTGCGGTGAAGTTGTTCCAGTAGAAGGTGTTGTTGGCCGACTGCAAGCCTGGGAGCTGCAGCCCGGCATTCAGGTCCAGCAGCCCGCCGCTTGAGATAAGCGTGTTGTTTACGAACTGGTTGCCAGTGCAGCTGCCAAACATGGATAGCAAATCCAATGCCGTGCCGCCGGTGGAATTGAATGTGTTGTTTGCCACGATGCTGTTTTTCGAATCAGTCAGAGCAAACGCGTCGCCGCTCGCGCTGAACCTGCTGGAATTGATGATTGTCCCATTCGAGCCGCGTATGCCGCCAAATCCGCTGGAGATGAAGCCATCCAGCGTGTTGCCGTTGCTATACCTGACTTCAAGGCCAAAAAACCCTGATGCGCTGCAGTTGATTAGCTTGTTTCCGTTCGAGCCGGATTCGAGAACGAACCCAACATCGCCAGGGGATATGCCGATTGTATTTGAGATGATATTGTTGCTTGATCCCTGCAGCACAATCCCAGGCGCACCATCCCACCCCTCCCCATAAGCCGAGCCCTTGCAGCCGTCCAGGGTGTTGTTGCCACTGTGCTGCAGGGTGATTGGGGCGATGAACACACCGGCTTGGTTGTAGGTGGTGGTGCCGCTCACATTGGACAGCCTGTTGTTGCCTGAATTGAGCAGGAGCAATGGCTTGCCGTAGCTGGATTCCAGGTAGATGTTGGTGAGGTTGTTGTAGTCGCTCCCGTCCAAGTCCAATCCTGTCCCGACGGCATATACGCTTATCCCTGAAATTACATTGTGCGAGCTTGAAGCAAGCAGGATGCTGGTGCCCAAAGCATCCGACTTTGCAGTTATATTCTCTATCCTTCCGCCATATACAAGGCCGAATGATATGCCGCTGGTAATCTGGTTCAGCCTGCAATTCTCCACCACAGTGGGAGCCCCGCTAATTCCGCTT